>JBBIHZ010000054.1:0-9964 GCA_037446735.1 Deltaproteobacteria bacterium | reverse complement strand
AGGATTATTTCGGCATGAAAGCAAAAGAAGTTCCGCAGGACATCACTTTTTATGAAGGGGAAAAACGCGCCTGTTACGCGCTCAACGATGAAGGAAAATATGTGATTGTGCCCAGCACCGGTTGGGAACATGAGGCCGTGGTCAACGGTCTTGCCGTTGAAGAACTGGCGGCGCACCTGGAAGAAACCAGACAGGCGGTACTGGGCGGTATTGTCAGTCCCCTATGCTATCATATGGAGAGTCGTCAAATGAATCCGCAGATTCTGGGCAAGACGGCGGGCATCGCCGTGTTCCGGGTGAAAAGACATTTCCGTCCGGAAATTTTTACCCGGCTCAAACCAAAGCTGCTGGCCGGTTACGCCAAAGCCCTGGCCTTAAGCGTGGAAGAGTTGAAAACAGTGCCGCAAAAAAAGTGTGGAGAAAGGCAACAAAAATAAATGAATGCAGAAATAACCGTCAGCGGCAGACCTTTTATACATCAACACGCGGCGCACTGCGAAAGCGGCGTCACTTCCGCCCTTTTCCGTGACCAGGGAGTCGAAGTTTCCGAAGCCATGGTTTTCGGCATCGGCAGCGGCATGTTTTTCGGCCATCTGCCGTTCATTAAATGGGTGGGTATGCCGATTACGACTTTCCGCTCCCGTCCGCGCACTCTTTTCCCGAAAGTCGCCAAACGCCTAGGGGGGAAATTTTTTACCAGACAATACCGCAACGCGCAAAAAGGCATGACTGAACTGCGCCAGGCGCTTAAAGACGGTCATCTTGTCGGGTTAACAACCAATATTTATTGGCTTTCTTACATGCCCCACAGGTTCCGTTTTCAATTCAACGGTCACAATATTATTGTTTTGCGTGAGATTGAAAACGGGTTTCGCGTCAGCGATCCGGTTCTGGATCACCCGGTGGACTGCTCCTATGAGGATCTGGCGCGGGCGCGTTTCGCGCGGGGTCCGCTGGAACCGAAGGGCTTTATGTATTGGGCCGAATCTGTCGCCGAGAACCCCGATTTCCGGCGTGCCTGTCTCGAAGGAATGAAGGAATCCTGTTACATGATGCTGCGCGTGCCTTTTCCTTTTGTCGGTATAAAGGGAATGAGATACCTGGCAAAAAATATTATCAAAAGTCCGGACAAGCTTGGCTTCTCCGAGGCCTGCCGGCGTCTGGCCAATGTGGTGCGGATGCAGGAAGAGGTAGGCACGGGCGGGGCCGGTTTCCGGTTTATGTACGCCGCTTTTCTGCAGGAAGCGGCCGAGCTTTTCGGATCGGAAGAGTTTGCCGAATTGTCGCAGGAAATGACGGCGATTGGCGATATCTGGCGGGAATTCGCTGTTGTGTCCGCGCGGATCGTCAAGCAACGGGGACAGGCCGAGGACACGTTTGCCAAAGCGGGCGGATTGATGCTCATTTGCGCGGGGCGTGAAGAACAGTTATTTAAAGATTTGGAAGAACTGGCCGGAAAGCTCAGGTCGTGAAAGCGCTCGAAATATCCTCAGTAACATTTTCTTACGATAAACCAGCCGGAAAAAACAAGTCGGCAGGGCAAAATTATGCCTTAAGTGATTTTTCCATGGAAGTGGAAGGCGGGCAGTTTCACGCGTTGCTCGGGCCCAACGGCGCGGGCAAAACCACACTAATGCGCCTGATTACCGCGCAGTTAAAAGAATACCGGGGCGAAATTTTCATCTTCGGCAGGAAGAATTTCGATAAGCGGGCTCTCTATGATATTGGTTACGCGCCGCAGCCGGTGTCGGTTTACACGATGCTTACCGCGCAAGAAAATTTGCGCCTCTTCGGCGTGATGGCCGGCCTGGCTGATGAAGAAATCACCGGGCGTTCCGCGGAAGTTCTGAAGGAGACGGGACTTGTCGCTTACGCGGAAAAAACCGCATCCGTCTATTCCGGGGGAATGCTGCGCCGGCTTAACCTGGCCATCGCGCTTCTGCATTCGCCAAAGCTGCTTTTGCTCGACGAGCCGACGGTGGGCGTTGATCCGCAGAGCCGTAATCATATTTATGAGACGCTGATGAAAATAAATGCCGCGGGCACAAGCATTGTATTGTGCACGCATATCATGGAAGAGGCGCAGCGCCTTTGTTCCACCGTAACCCTTTTAGATAGGGGTGTGACCGTATTTTCCGGGAAAATGTCCGAGATTGAAAACCTGGAAAAATTCTTTCTGGAAAAAACCGGGCGTGGCCTGCGTGATGATTAGAAAAGGGGAAATATTTTACTGATGCTTCGTCAGTTTAATGAATTATTCAGAAAAGAATTGAAAATTCTGCTGCGCGACCGCCAGACGATTTTGTTGCTGTTTTTTATGCCGGCGGCGCTGATTTTCTTTCTTTCGCTGGCTGTGGGCGGCATGCAGGCGGATGTGCTCATCGGGCGAAAAATTCAGACCGTGGTGGAAAACCGGGCCCAATCGCCCAAGGCAAATCTGCTGGAAAATAAAATAAAGTCCCATAAGCTGATTGACCATAAAGTTCGGCCCGCCGGCATGGATAACGACCGGCTTTTTGAATCCAGCAAAGTGCAGGCGGTAGTAGTGATACCCGGAGGTTTTGACGAAGGAGATAATCCCGTCGAGGTTTATTTCGACCCGGTGATTGACGCGGGGTACAAGGCGGCGGTTCTTTCGATGCTGACCAGCTTGACCGTGGAAGTGGTGATGGGCATCGATAATCTGGATGCCGTGGTCGCCAATATGATTGTGGAAAAAACGAAACCCAACAGGGAATTTCCCAATCCGCTGGAGCAGACGGTCCCGGGATTCGCCATCTTCGCGATGTTCTTCATCGCCATTCCCATGTCCATCATTTTTTTAAAGGAAAAACGTGACGGCACGCTGCCGCGCCTTTTCACTTACCCGGTAAATGCCAACCTGGTCACGCTGGCCAAGCTGGTTCCTTATTATATCATAAATATTTTTCAGTTTATTCTGATGCTGCTCATCGGCATTTATATCATGCCTTATTTTATCAATTTTTCTTTGCATTGGGGCGGGCATCCCTGGCATCTGCTGCCGATCACGCTTATCGTCGCGGCCGCCACAACCGGTTTTGGCGTGCTGGTGGCGGCGCTGGCGCGCACACCGGAACAGTCTTCCACCCTGGCGGCGTTGGGTGCCGTCCTGATGGGCGCTTTCGGCGGCGTTATGGTGCCGTATTTTTTCATGCCGTTGGTAATGAAAAAACTGGCCATGCTCTCGCCTGTCTATTGGGCTCATCAGGCATATCTTGATGTTTTCTTGCGCGGCGCGGCTTTTAGTGTTATTTTGCCCAAACTTGCCGTTTTAACCGGCTTTGCTGTTATTTGTTTTTATCTGGCGGGGAGGAAGATTAAATGGATGTGAATCAGGCGTTGAAAGAACTGAATGTTGCCTCAAGAGAAGATTTGATTTTCAAGCTCAAAGAGTTGGTTATCAAAGCGTGCGATATTAAAGATGTGAATCCCAAAGACGTGCCCACGGACGTACCCTTCATCGGCGGGCCGGGGCCGCTGAAGCTGGACAGTCTGGACGCCATGGAAATCGCGATGGAATTAAGATATCAATTTGGCGTGGAATTAAAAAACGCATCCACCGCCGCTAAGGCAATGCAGGATTTCAATACATTGGCTGATTTTGTCATCAGCGCGCCCAAGGTTAAAAAGTGAGCACCAATGGTATTCAGGTAAGCGGTTGGGGCGCGGTAACCACGCTCGGCTGGAGCGCTCCCGAATCCGCGGAAAATTTACTCGCGGGAAAGGTGGCGCCCGCCCGGTTGGGCGGCGCGTCTCACCTCATCAACAACGAGTTTAAATCGTTTGCCGTGCCTTACGAGGGCAATCCTCTGGACAAAGCACAAAAGATGCTGGCGCGCGCGCTGGATGAGGCGATTGCGCGCATCCGCTTTCGGCTGCGGAAATTGCCGAAGCAAGTTTGTTCGTCGGCACTACCGGCGGTCTTTTTATCCGCAACGAGTATGAATTTACCGAAGAAGTGCGCAAAAATCCGGATAAGGAATCGCCCCCTATTTCCTGCCGTAACAGGGGCCCGGGTGAAGTAACGCAACTTGTCGTCGACAAATACGGCATCAAGGGAATGGCCTTTACTCTGAGCATGGCCTGTGTTTCCAGCTCGCACGCGCTGGTGGTTGCCGCGCGGCTTCTGGAACAGGGAAAAATCAGCCGGGCGATCGTTGTCGGCTTTGAGCCGCTTTTGAATCTCACCCTGCACGGGTTTGCCAGTTTGCTTCTTTATGACTATGAGCAGTGCCGGCCTTTCTGCGCCACGCGCTCCGGCATGCAGATCGGAGAAGGGGCGGGCGTGCTGATTTTGGAGCGGCATAATAAAAAATCTTCAAGCGCGAAAAGCAATTATAAATTTTCCGGCGGATATCTTTTTAATGATAACAGCAGCCTTACTTCCGCGGGATTGGACGGCGAATTGGTCAAGGATGTTGTCGGGCAGACTCTAGGCCTTTCACGTGTGTCCGTGACGGATATAAGAGCGATCAAAGCGCACGGTACGGGAACAAAAGATAATGACTTGTCCGAAGGATTGGGTTTGCTTAAATTCTTTGGAGAGAATCTTCCGCCCGTGGTTTCCCTTAAAGGCGCTCTCGGTCATGCCCTGGGCGCGGCGGGTACCATGGAAACAGCAGTTTGGCTTTCCTGCCTGGAAGAAGGCGTTATTCCCAAAAGTTTCGGTTTCAGCCAGGTTGATCCGGAAATCGGATTCGCGCCCGCTTTGCAAAAAAATCCCGCGCCTAACGGAGCTTATTTATGCACATTTTTCGGATTCGGCGGCACCTGCACCAGCTATCTGATAAGTAAGGAGTGATGATTTTGTCGCTTGATGACGGACAAATATTAAAAAAACCTATGTCGGTAATAGCGGCGGGCTTTGTAGGCCCTTCGCTGGCAATAAACAGCGACGCTGTATGGGATGAAGCCAAGCTACCGCTGAGCCTGGATGAACTGGTACAGAAAAGCATGGGCCAGCCCATGCGGCGCGCGGGGCGATTCATAAAGCTTGTGTGTTGCGGAGCTTTGGTTTGCCTGCAAGGCGTTTCTCGGGAAACTTTGCGGGGAAAAAATGTGGGCATTTTTCTGGCGACCGGTCTGGGCAATGTTGACGAAATTTTGCCGTTTATCACGCAGGTGTTCAAGCATGACGGAGGATTTCCCAGCCCGAACCAGTTCGCCAATTCCGTGAGCAACGCCGCCGCCTTTTTTCTGGCGCGTGTCGCGGATATCAAAGGAGTTGTCCTGACCATTTCCGAGGAAGAAATGTCCTTTGAATCTGCCCTGTGGCTGGCGCAAACCTATCTGGAAAGCGGCGAAATTGATCTGGCGCTGGTCGGCGGCTGCGATGTATTTACGCCGACCGCGGCGGAATCGCGCGAAAGAATGAGCCTAACTCCGGATAATTCCCGCCTGCTTCCTGTTGGTGAAGGAAGCTCCTGGCTTTTGCTTGGGCAAAATCGGGAAAAGAAGCTCGGTGATGTCTTGACAGTGCGTTTTTCCTCGCCGCAGGAAAGCGGTCTGTTTTCAGTGACTGAAGAAAAGGGCGCCTTCTTTCTGCCCGGTTTCCGCATCAAAGAAGAGCAGTTTGATACATGGAAAAATAAAAATTGGCGGATTTATGATTATTTGCCCTGCTGTGGTATCCATTCCGTCGCTTCCGCGTATGGTATCGCCCACGCCCTGCTGTCGGAGAAGACCGGCTCTTTTTTGCATTACAACATAAACGCTTCGGGCCGACACGCGTTGATTCTGGCGCGGAAAGAATAAAAATATTCGATTTATTCAAGCGATGAAAATTCTTTCACCTGTCAAAAAAAGAATTGTCCTTGTTCATCCGCGGGGCTTTAATTGGTTTCCCGGCAAGCGTGATATTACGGACATCGCCAACCGGATGGTCCCGCAGGGACTGCTCTCCATTGCCGCGTATTTACTGCGCGAAGAGCATGAGGTTTTTGTTTATGATTGCCTCGGTCCTGGAATATCCTTCGACCTGAACAAACAGGCGCAATCGATTTTGTCCTATCAGCCGCAGATTGTCGGTTTTTCCACCACTACTTCGTCTTTTCCCGATGCCGCTGAACTGGCGCAAAAAATCAAGCAGCGGTCACCGGACACTGTAACCGTCTGCGGAGGCGTGCATGTCTCCGCCATCGAGGGACAATTGCTTCGCGACTACCATGCATTTGATTATCTGGTTGCGGGCGAGGGCGAACTGACCATGTCCGAAATAGCCGGGGATATTTCACCCGCTGATATTCCGGGATTGATTTGGCGCGACGGCGAGCGGATTATTGTTAATGAACCGCGGACAAAAATTGCCGATATGGACAGCCTGCCTTTCCCCGCTTATGAAAAGCTGTCCGGTTTTCCCCGTGATTATCATTTGCCGCTTTTCAGTTACGTTTACACGCCCGGCGCCACGATGATAACATCGCGCGGCTGTATGTATCAGTGCTCCTATTGCGACCGCTCCGTTTTTAAAAAAGGATTCCGCTATAACTCTGCCGCGTATATCTACGAACACATGAAATATCTGCGGGAGAGATTCGGCGTCCGGCATATTAATATTTATGATGATTTGTTCACGGCCAACCGTCGGCGCATCGTCGAGCTTTGTGAAAAGCTCACGCGCTTCCCTTTGGGAATAAACTTTAACTGCGCCGTGCGTGTCGGCTACACGGACGATGAATTACTGGAGATGCTCAAAGGCGCCGGTTGCCTCATGGTTTCGCTGGGTATTGAATCTGCCGATCCACGAATGCTCGCGCGCCACAAGGACGGTGTTTCACTGGAGGAAGTACGCGATACTGTGCAGCGTATTCAGAGGGCGGGCCTGCGCGCCAAGGGACTTTTTATGATGGGCCTGCCCGGCGAAACGGAGGAATCCATTCGTCAAACGTCGGATTTTATAATTTCGCTCGGTCTTGATGACATGAACATGGCTAAATTCACGCCTTTTCCCGGCGCGCCGCTTTGGACCAATATCCATGATGAAGGTACATTTACCGAAGACTGGCGGCTGATGAATTGCCTCAATTTTGTGTTTGTGCCGAAAGGCATTGCCTCCAAAGAAAGACTCGATCAATTATATAACGAGCATGTCAAACGTTTTTACTCTGACGGGAGCTGGCGAAAAAAATTTCGCCGCCGCCTCTGGCAGCACCGCCAGAGTCTGCTTTATCTACTGCGCCATTTGCCTTCTTTCTGGTCGGCCAAAAATCAGTTTGAACCCAAAAAATAAATTATCTGTCACTACGCGCCATACAGGGCATGGCGAAGCAGTCTGGGTAATTTTTATGAAGATTGACAGCTTTGGGAAAGCATGTTAAGTCGCGAAAACTTCTGTGAAAAAAGGCTGCCCCTGTAGCTCAGCAGGATAGAGCAACGGATTCCTAATCCGTGTGCCGCGCGTTCGACTCGCGCCAGGGGCACCAATTAACTATCGACTCATCGCGTAAAGGAAGCTTCTGTTGACATAAGATAACATTTTTAATAATCAGTTAAAAAATAAATTCGCGTATTTTTATTAAAGGACAAAAAGCAATATGGATAAGAATGATCGCTTGAGACAAACGGCAATGGATTTAGTTATGGGTGCCGGTGCGTTCACGGTGGGCATTGCCACTACTAAAACCCTTGAAGGCGGACTGGAATCAACAAATTTATCGTACGTTCTTGCTGAGGCGAATTCAGCCGTTTTGCTCTATCCCTTGATCAGGCTGCCATAGAATCATTTTTAAAGAAAGAGGATATGGCTGCCGCGACCAGAGATAATCATAGAGTGAATACCATGGCGGGCGGTATTGCTTTGGAATTGGCGGAGTATTTAAACATGAAAGGTTTCAAGTCCGTTGCGGTAAGTCCGAATGCTGTTTGCCGCAAGGATGTGCCTGGAGGGCAATACGCGGAATTACCCCCCCCTTCTCACCGGTATCTGGCGGCACGCTCCGGCGTGGGGCATTTCGGGTTGTCGGGAAATATTATAACCAAAGAACACGGCGCGGCTGTTATTCTGGCCTCAGTAGTTACTTCAGCCATGTTTACCCCTACGGAACCTTTGTTGCCGGAAGATAATTACTGTGACGACTGCAAGCTTTGCATGGCCAGCTGCGCGTCCGGGCTAATGGATGAAGAAAACAAAACCACTGTGACTATCGGCGGTGTTAATTATTCCTATGCGAAACGGCGCGCGTATAACCGCTGTGATTACGTTTGCGGCGGATTTACCGGGCTGCATCCATCGGGTAAATGGTCGACTTGGTCGCCGGCCAGATTTCCCATTCCGGAGCATGACGAAGAATTCAAGCTTGCCTTGCTGAACGCCGTTGACCCATACAGAAAACGGCCAAGGCAGGAATTTGGCTGTAATATCTATCATCCTATCGTGCCGGGAAACAGGCTAGATTTAACCTGCGCCCATTGCCAGTTTTTATGCCACCCGGATAAAAAAGTGCGCGCGATGCGCCATAAGATGCTGATAAAGAGCGGCGTGGCAATTCAGGAAAAAAACGGGAAAATAAGAGGTGTTTCTCCGGAAGAGGCAAAAAAGCACCTTGCCGCTATGGATGATGAAACAAGAGCTATGTATGAATAGCAGCGTTCATTTAACATAAAAGATTACGAGAATAGATAAAGCGAAAAAAAGGCTGTTTAGAACATGAAAGATATTTACGAAAGATTGCGCGACAGGCTGGAAATGATGGCGACCGGTTATGTGGATGCTTTAACGCCAACCCTGAATGAAATGGAGATAATATGTCAAAAGACGAGCGCAGGACGAATAAAAGGTTAGCGGCCAAATTTGAAATTTCCTATGTGCATGAAAACGATTATCTTATATCTTTTACAAAAAATATCTCCGCGGACGGCATGTTCATCGAGACAGAAAAGCTGCCCGCGGTCGGGTCAACAATAAAGCTGATTTTTTCCCTGAGCAATCTGAAAAAAATAGAAAGCAACGCGAAGGTTATGTGGATAAACAAAGGAACCGCGCCAAAAGATACCGGCATGGGCGTAAAATTTATCAATATGCCCGCCAAAGCCAAAGAAGAGATCCTGAAAGAAATTAAAGTAGTCGCGGTTTTATAGCATTGCTTCGTTCGGATTTTGCGTAACCAAAGAAACACGATGCGAAGATCAGAGCTTTTCAGCATGCATTGTCGGATCTAAAAAACTGAGAGCTTGCTGACGGAATCTGTGTTGAAATATTAAAGGTTTAAAAATATTTCAGCGCAGCTGGAACCATTATATCCCATAACAAAGCGCCCAAATGATGAATATCCGCCGGATATACGGCTTCGACGGCGCAACATCGCGGCAAATTTATCAAAAAAACTAATATTGCTAGGCGTATAGACCACTGCCGGAATTTTGCCGCATACCTGTACTTTCGTATAGTTGCGCATAATGTAAAGAATCTTTAAAAAGTATAATTAGTTAAATAAATTACGAGGAGTAATGCGTATATAATGATTGAAAAATCATTAACCACAAAAGGTTCTCCTGATGATTTTGATCAGATTAAAGAGTTGTTTGACAAAAACCAGCTCTTAAAGATTATTCTGGGCAATATCAATGACATCCTGATTGTCTTTGAAAAAGATGGCCTCATAAAATATATAAATCCTTCCTTTCAGAAATTTCTAAATTACGCCAAGCAAGAGCTGATTGGTAAAAATATTTTTGATTACGTGCATCCTGATGATCAAAGCAGTGTCATGCGCTCTTTCGCGCAGCTTATAGAATCAGGAACCGTAAAAAACTATTTCCGCTTTCAGGACAAGGACGGCAAGTATGTATGGTTTGATGCCGCGGGCACGTCTCTTCCGGGAGAAAAAAATTCCGCCACCTGCATCGTTATGTGCTGTAAATGCGTTGCCAACGGCAAGCAGGGCGAAGAAGAAGCCCTGATGGGAAAAATTATTTTTGAAGCGATGATCGAGGGCATGCCCGGAAT
>JBBIHZ010000053.1:3808-10036 GCA_037446735.1 Deltaproteobacteria bacterium | reverse complement strand
GCTCTTCCGATCTGCAGCATGGAAGGCACCAGGCCAATACTTGTGGAAATTCAGGCGCTGGTGAGTCCCTCCAATCTAGGCATGCCCAGACGCACGGCGATCGGCGTGGATCACAACCGCGTGTCACTTCTGGTTGCCGTGCTGGACAAAATCTGCGGCCTGCACCTGGGCGCATCCGACATCTTCATCAACGTGGCCGGCGGCATCAAACTGACGGAACCAGCGGTTGATCTGGGCGTGGTGGCCGCCATGGCTTCGAGCTTCCTGGATAAACCTATCGACGGACAAACGGTCGTTTTCGGCGAAGTGGGGCTTACCGGCGAGGTGCGCGCCGTTTCCCAAGTAGATTCGAGAATAAAAGAAGCAACGCGCCTGGGTTTCGCCCGCTGTCTGGCGCCTAAATCCGGCGCGATTCAATCGGCAAAATCCGCAAAAATTGAAATAAAAACAGTGTCTTCGCTGCAGGAAATGCTGGATAATTTATTTTAAGTCCACCTCGACAGCATAATCAGTAAAATTTAAAAAAATCCTTTAAGTATTGACATCAATGGAAAAATGTTTAATTTATCGCCGCTAATGAATGTTTCATACGGATTACTATATAAAAAAAGGAAAGGAGATAAAAAAGCATGAAAATCAGACCATTACAAGATAGAATTATCGTAAAACGTCTGGAAGAAGAACAAAAAACCAAGGGCGGAATTATCATCCCCGACACCGCCAAAGAAAAGCCGATTGAAGGCAAGGTAACGGCCGTAGGCAAAGGCAAAATAGCGGATGACGGCAAGCTTATCCCCATTGAAGTCAAAGTAGGAGATAAAGTCCTTTTCAGCAAATACGGCGGAACCGAAGTGAAAATCGACGGTGAAGAGTATTTGATCATGAGAGAAGACGACATTTTAGGCATTATCGAAAAATAAGAATAATTAAGGAGGAATATATAAAATGGGAGCAAAGATACTTCTTTACGATGAAGAGGCGAGGAAATCGATCCTCAAAGGGGTGAACACCCTGGCCGATGCTGTAAAGGTAACCCTCGGCCCCAAAGGCCGCAATGTCATTATCGACAAAAGCTTCGGTTCACCCACCGTGACTAAAGACGGAGTAACCGTGGCCAAAGAAATCGAACTCGAAGACAAATTTGAAAACATGGGCGCGCAGATGGTGAAAGAAGTTGCCAGCAAAACCAGCGATGTAGCAGGCGACGGCACCACCACTGCCACGATCCTGGCGCAGGCGATTTACCGCGAGGGCGTCAAAGCCGTCGCCGCGGGTTCCAACCCGATGGATGTCAAAAGAGGCATCGAAAAAGCCGTGGAAACAGTTGTCAAAGAATTGAACAAGATGAGCAAGCCCACCAAAGATCAGAAAGAAATCGCTCAGGTCGGAACAATCTCCGCCAACAACGATGAAACAATCGGAAACATCATTGCCGAAGCGATGGGCAAAGTCGGCAAAGAAGGCGTCATCACCGTGGAAGAAGCAAAAGGCTTGGAGACAGAACTGGAAATTGTTGAAGGTATGCAGTTCGACCGCGGTTATCTCTCTCCTTACTTTGTTACCAACACGGACAAAATGCTGGTTAACCTCGAAGATGCGCTGATTTTAATCTATGAAAAGAAAATCAGCGGCATGAAAGACCTGCTTCCTATTTTGGAACAAATCGCCAAGATGGGCAAGCCTCTCCTCATTATCTCCGAAGATGTTGAAGGCGAAGCGCTGGCTACCCTGGTGGTCAACAAAATCCGCGGCACGCTGCATGTGGCTGCTGTTAAAGCTCCCGGTTTCGGCGACCGCCGCAAAGCCATGCTGGAAGATATAGCCATCCTCACCGGCGGCAAGATGATTTCCGAAGACATGGGCTGGAAGCTGGAAAACGTGAAAATGGAAGATCTCGGACGCGCCAAGAAAATCATCATTGACAAAGACAATACCACCATCGTGGACGGCGCCGGCAAGAGATCCGAACTGGAAGGCCGGGTGAAACAGATCCGCGCCCAGATTGAAGAGACCACTTCCGATTATGATAAGGAAAAACTGCAGGAAAGACTGGCTAAGCTGGTCGGCGGTGTCGCTGTAATTAAAGTCGGTGCGGCAACCGAAACTGAAATGAAAGAAAAGAAAGCCCGCGTGGAAGACGCGCTGCATGCCACCCGCGCCGCGGTGGAAGAAGGCATTGTTCCCGGTGGCGGTGTTGCTTATCTGCGTGCCCTGCCTGCTTTGAACAAACTTAATCTCGAAGGCGACGAGCAGATCGGCGTAAATATCGTGAAAAAAGCGATTGAAGAGCCGATTAAACTGATCGCCGCCAACGCCGGATTTGAAGGCAGTATTGTCGCGCAAAAGGTAAAAGATGAAGCCAAGGAAAAAGGCACGGATTACGGATTCAACGCGCGCACCGACAAGTATGAAGGCATGCTCAAAGCCGGCGTCATTGACCCGACCAAAGTCACCCGCTTTGCTCTGCAGAACGCGGCGAGCGTCGCCTCGCTCCTGCTGACCACGCAGTGCATGGTTGCCGACAAACCCGAAGAAAAGGGCGCTGGCGGCATGCCCGGCATGCCTCCCGGAGGCGGTTACCCAGGAATGGGAATGTAATTAAATAGCCACGTTGCAATGTCATTGCGCGTCGCGTAGCGACAAAGCAATCTCAAACCAAAGCCCCTTGCTTATTTAGCAAGGGGCTTTTTATTGTTCAATTGACTTCACCTACAACCAAACAACTTTGAACAATCTTGGCATTGTGGATTACGAATTTGAAAGGCGCAACAGTGTAGATGCTTACCTGGTATCGGTTTCTTGGCGACAATACTTAGGAACGAATAACAATTAAAAAGAAATGCGTAATTATAATAAGGGCAGTGCCACCCGTTATTTTCATGTATCCAAACGAATGATCAAAATCTTGACCTACGTTAATTAGTTTATTCAAGCCACTCCAGCTTAGCCATATTCCAATAGGAGGAACAAAAAACAAAGGAATGCTACCTCTACTACTGCCTACCGAAACCCCTATTCGTCCTTCTATGAGAAGATTCAAATAATCTAACATACAAAAAATGCCATAAGCAGTAATGGCAATAACATATATTAGCGCTACTGGATGTCGTTTTATCAGTTCGTAAATAGCCATAAATAATCTATAGAAGAAGCTAAGCATACCAATAAAAAAGATCTGATTAACCTTAAAGCACTCTCAGGAATGGTGATTGAAAGAAGTTGCTCTTTTTCTTTGTCTGGGATTTGTTTCCATTTTGGAAGACACTCAGGACAGACGCACGTATATTCGTCAATTCTTTTGGCATTACCAACATCAACCTCCTTTTGCTTTACATCAAAGCCACAGAGGATGCATTTCAGCATTGTCGGTATTGCCAGTATCGACATAACTTTTTATCCTTAATCTAATTTGCGAATTTTGCTTTTTTCGATAAATTTAATATCAACTTAACATAACAGTATTATGATTAAAAGATGTTTATTGATTTGTGATTGAAATCTTGCATTTTTCCGACTATCCAAATTTCTATTGATTTCAGGAAGAAATAATTAAGTTCGATTTTTACCTCTGCGGCCTGGGATTGCGTATTTCCATCCATTTTCAGGGTTCTCCAGCGGTTTGAAATCGATCTTACTATAAACACCGTGCGCGTTCTTTGTAATCAGAAGCCATTGATAGACGTCCTTTAATTTTGGATGATGCAGGATAAAATTAATCATCACCTGCCCGATGCTTTGCTTTCGGAAAGGAGCCTTCATCTCCTGCCGGAGGGACTCCACTGTGAATACCATGCGCGTCTTTGGTAAAAATATTATGTGTCCACCATTGACGACCGACCTCGGAAGGTATAGAGTTTTGGAGAATCACAGATAAAGACACTATGCGCAGATTGAGTTCAAAAAATCACATGCTTGATATTATTTCCGCTAAAGAGGCTGATGTAGATGAAATAAGAGAATTGCTCTGTAAAGTGTGGACGAACACTTTTGAAGGTGTATTGTCAGAAAAACTTGTTACTGAAGTCCCGTTAACAGCATATGACCACCAGCATCTAAAGTCCCAGCTTCAAAATCCGTCTATTGAGTTTCTTGTTGCAAAAAGCGCCAGTGATAAGATTGTCGGCGTAATTAATGCAAAGCAGGATGAAGAAGTAATTTATATTAACAGGTTGTATGTTGATCGAGCTTTCCAGGGCAAGGGTGTCGGCGTCAGGCTTATGGATGAAATGACTAATAAGTTTCCCTCGGCAAAAAAAATCATCCTTGAAGTTATAGAAAAGAATACGAATGGCATTAATTTTTATTTAAAAAACGGATTCAGTATCACTGGCAAAAATAAAAGCGAAATCGGCGGCCATGTTTTGGATGTATTGGTCTTGCAGAAAAAAATCAAACAAGTCGTTTCCTAAATCTCTCCGTCTTCCAGCCTGACGAATTTAAGTCCCTTCCGGCGCAGCGCTGAAATAATTCCTGGCAACGCCTCGCCGGTGCTGAAGCCCCTGCCGTTGATGTGAAAGATGAGGATACTTCCCGGTTTCGTTTTGGAAACAACCCACTTTGTAAGCCGCTCCGGAGTTATATTTATATCCGGATCACCGCTGGAAAAGGACCAGTGCACCACTTTGTAGCGCATTTTTTCAACCTGTTCCACACTCGGGCCATCACAATTTCCTTCCGGAAAACGAAAATATTTCGCTTTCCTGCCGGTTATATTTTTTATTAATTTTTCGGCCGCCATCACTTCCCGCCGGAGCTTTTCTTCCGGCAAAAGCTCCATATGCGAATAATGATTTAATGAATGATTTCCTATTTCAACAAAAGGCAGCATGGAAATCTCCCGCAGACGCTCTTTGTTTCTGAGCGCGAATTTACCCGTTACGAAAACAGTAAAAGGTATTTTCTCTTTAACGAGATACGAAAGAATCGTTTCGTCGAAATAAGACGGAGGCGAATTTTCACAGGCATCAAAGGTTAAAGCCACACCCTGAACATTTAGCTTCTCGATAACATCTGCGCAGGCCGGAGACGTAATAACAAAACCCAAGGCAAGAAAAGCAATAATGATGATAACAGAAAATTTTTTTCGCGCCATGAAAAGGAAATTAACAATATTTTTGGTCAATTTTTATAAGCATTAATAAAATTGCAATCTCAAACCTGTTGCTGCTTTTCTTTCTTTAGACCTTTGTAAAGCATGTATCCGAAGAAAATAATGCCGCAGACGAGGAAGAATATCGAAATATCCGTGTAATATTCTTCCAGCAGCTCTTTCTGCGTGTAAAGGAAAAACCCGAGCAGCACGAGGATGATATTCCAGATGCCGGAGCCGAGCGCGGTAAAGAGCAAAAACTGCTTGAAATTCATCCTGGCAAATCCCGCCGGCAGCGAAATCAATTGCCTGATCGCCGGAATCAGCCGCCCGATAAAAGTGGAGCTGCGGCCGTATTTGATAAAATAACTTTCCGCCTTTTCCAGCGTTTGTCTGGTAATCAGCAGAAAATGCGCGATGCGGGTGTCCGCCAGCCGATAAAGCACTTTTCTGCCCAAAAAAAACGCGAAAAAGTAATTAAACGTGGCGCCGATAAGCGCGCCCGCGGTGGCGGCAAAAAAAACGCCGAAAGCATTAAGCGAACCCTGCGCGGCTTTATACGCGGCGGGCGGCACAACTATTTCGGAAGGAAACGGAATGAAAGAACTTTCAATGCTCATCAGCAAAATAACGGTGCCGTAACTGATGTGCTCAAGATACCAGGAAGTAATGGAAGAAAATATTTCTGCAATCATTGTTCTATTTCCCCATGCAAAATTTGCACAAACAAGTTGATATTTCTTTATCGATAGACAGAATGGCTGTATATTTCACTTTGCAGGCATATTCAACTGATTTCGCCAAATATTTTAAGCCGCTTCAAAAATTTAAGCCAATTCCGGACAGGTTACGTCCAAAATTGGCTTAAATGATCATCTGGATTCAGCGTACTATTTACGGTAAGTAGATTTTTTCAGCGCTTCAATGCGGTCATCCAGCGGCGGATGGCTCATGAATAAAATAGCCAGGCCGCGTTTAGACTTGCCGGAAATGCCGAAAGCGGACATCTGATCCGGCAGCGGCTGCGTAACACCCGCTTTTAACTTTTCCAGCGCCGCGATCATCCCCGGCGTTCCCGCCAGTTTCGCGCCGCCCGCGTCCGCGCGGACCGCACCTCCAGGCGACGCGCTTCAGGCGTT
>JBBIHZ010000053.1:0-3798 GCA_037446735.1 Deltaproteobacteria bacterium | reverse complement strand
GCGCGATATTCACGGTGCCTGCTAAACCACATAACAATGACGCTAGCGAGGATGCCGAAAACAATCTGCGCGATAATCGTCGTCAGGAAAAAGCCCAGCCCGTGCCCTCTTTCGTTTTTCAGAATCACCCTGTCCACAAAATGGCCAGCCACGCGGGAGAAAAAAATGACAAAAGTGTTTACCACACCCTGAATCAAAGTGAGCGTGATCATATCGCCATTGGATACGTGACTTATTTCATGGCCTAAAACCGCTTCCACCTCTTCCTTGTTCATCGCGCGTAACAGTCCGGAGCTTACGGCCACCAACGCGTTATTCCTGTTCATGCCGGTGGCAAAGGCGTTGGGTGCCGCGGAATCAAAGATGGCCACTTCCGGCATGCCGATTCCCGCCATCGCCGCCTGCTTTTTTACCGTATCCACCAGCCAGATTTCCGTGGAACTTCTGGGATTGGTAATCACCTGCGCGCCGGTCAGGCGTTTGGCCGTCCATTTGGAAATCATGAGCGAAATCAACGCGCCGCCCATGCCGAAAACCGCGGCAAAAATAAGCAGATTATACATATTAAGATTGGTGCCGCTTTCATCGAGGATACGGTCCACGCCTAAAAGGCGCAAAACGATGCTCAAAATGAAAATCACGGCGATATTGGTCACAAGAAACAGCAAAATTCTTTTCATTTTTATCTCAACCCTCCAATTTTATTTAAATTGCGGATATTTCTAAAAAATTACTCTACGCGCGTCTTAATTTTAATGCCGTGCCACAGAAAGTCAAGTGTCGCAGGCCTTTCCGGGTAAATAAGGCGACCGGGGCAAATTTGTCAAGAAATTATTGAGGTTAAGTGATATAGAGAGTGCTTGAAAGTGGTATCATTGTGTGATAGTGCACTGCCTCGTAAAAAAGCTTTTAATTTTCGCGGCATGACCGCTATTTTTTTTGAAACGAAGGAGCGATAGGTAAATGGATTACAAGCAAAGCCTGAATCTGCCGCAAACAGATTTTCCGATGAAGGCGAATCTGGCCCAGCGCGAGCCGGAAATGCTCAAACTCTGGGAAGAAACAGGCATTTATAAGATGATCAGAAAAAAATTGAAAGGAGCCAAACCTTTCATTCTGCACGACGGCCCACCGTATGCCAACGGCAACATTCATCTGGGCACGGCGCTCAATAAAATTCTGAAAGATATTGTGATTAAGGCAAAAAACATGAGCGGCTTCGACGGCGCTTACGTGCCGGGCTGGGACTGTCACGGATTGCCGATTGAACATCAGGTGGATAAGGAACTGGGCGCAAAAAAAGCAACCATGTCTCAGGCGGACAAACGCCGCGCCTGCCGCGTCTATGCCGAAAAATATGTGGGCATTCAGCGAGAGCAGTTTAAAAGACTGGGTGTTTTCGGAGAGTGGGATAATCCTTATCTGACGATGGCCTATCCTTACGAAGCGGCAACAATAGCCGAGTTCGGCAAACTTTATCTCAACGGCAGTGTCTATAAAGGCAAAAAACCGGTTTACTGGTGCGCGTCATGCAAAACGGCGCTCGCGGAGGCGGAAGTCGAATACGCGGATCATCACACGCCGTCTATTTATGTCAAATTCGCCGTGACCTCCGATATCGCCAAAGTTCTGCCGAAACTGGCCGAACAAAAAGTACGCGTCGTTATCTGGACAACAACTCCATGGACGATTCCCGCCAACCTGGCCATTGCTCTCAAAGATGATTTTATTTATGCCGCGGTGAAAATTAATGGCGAGGTTTTAATTGTCGCCAAAGACATGCTCGATTACTGCCTGGAGGCGTTCGGTTACAAAAATAAGAATTATGAAATTCTGGATGAATTTAAAGGCGCCGTCCTGGAAGGACAAAAATGCGTTCACCCGCTGGTGAAAAGAGACAGCGTTCTGATTTTGGCGCCTTTTGTCACGCTGGAAGCGGGCACCGGCTGCGTGCACATCGCCCCCGGCCACGGCCAGGAAGACTATGAAATCGGCCTGAAGTACGGACTGGAAAATTACGCGCCGGTGGATGATGCGGGAAAGTTTACCGAAGATGTAGAGCATTTCGCCGGCCAGTTTGTCTTCGACGCCAATGACAACATCATCAAAAAACTGAAAGAGGCGGGCGCGCTTCTGGAGCATTTCCCCATGCAGCATTCCTATCCGCATTGCTGGCGCTGCAAGCAGCCTATTATTTTCCGCTCCACCGAGCAGTGGTTCATCTCGATGGAAAAAAACGATTTGCGCAAAAAGGCTCTCGCGGCCATCAATAAGGTCCAGTGGATTCCCGCCTGGGGACGCGACCGCATCTACGGCATGGTGGAGAACCGTCCCGACTGGTGCATTTCGCGCCAGCGCCTATGGGGAGTGCCGATTACCGTTTATTACTGCGCCAAGTGCAAGGCCGAAGTGCTCACCAAGGAAATGCTCGACCATCTGGTGGAACAAGTGGAAAAAGACGGCGCGGATATCTGGTTTGAAAAAGACACCAAAGACCTGATGCCCAAAGGCAGCGCCTGTCCGCATTGCCAATCTTCCGAATTTACCAAAGAGACAAATATTTTGGATGTATGGTTTGATTCCGGCGTCACGCACGCGGCAGTTCTGGAAAAAAGAGAAAACCTGCGCTCGCCCGCGGATATGTATCTGGAGGGTTCCGATCAGCATCGCGGCTGGTTTCATTCTTCCTTGCTGGAATGCGTGGGCACGAGAGACCGCGCGCCCTACCTGAGCGTTCTGACGCACGGCTTTGTCGTGGACGGTGAGGGGAAAAAAATGTCCAAATCCCTTGGCAACACCATCGAACCGCAGGAGGTCATCGAAAAGCAGGGCGCGGAAATACTACGCCTCTGGGTCGCGGCGGAAGATTACACCGATGACATCCGTATATCCGAAGAAATTCTCAAACGCCTCGTGGAGGCGTACCGCCGTATCCGTAATACCGGCAGATTTATTCTGGGTAACCTCTACGATTTTCATCCCGATAAAGACGCGGTCGCTCACGAAAAAATGGAAGAAATGGACAGATGGGCGCTGCACCGCCTGCAGGAAGTAATCAAAAGGGTCAGCGACGCCTACGAGCGTTATCAATTCCATGTGGTTTTTTACACTCTTTACAATTACTGCGCGGTGGATTTAAGCGCGCTTTATCTGGACGTTTTAAAAGACCGACTCTACACCACCAAAGCAACCTCGGCGGCGCGCCGCTCCGGACAGACGGCTATGTTTATTATTTTAAAGGCAATGACCAGGCTGCTGGCCCCCATTCTCACTTTCACCGCGGAAGAAATCTGGAAAACGCTGCCTGATTGGAAAGATAAAGAGGCAAGCGTCCATCTGGCGCAACTGCCGCAGGTGGAGGAGCTTTATTTTAACTCCTCTCTGGGTGACACATGGAAAACAATAATTGATGTCCGCGCGGAAATTGCCCGGGCGCTTGAACAGGCACGCAAAGAAAAAACAATCGGACACTCGCTCGACGCGCGCGTCAGCATCGCCGCGCCGGAAAAACTAAAGGCGCTGCTGGAGAGCCGTCGCCAGGATTTGCCGGCGTTTCTGATTGTTTCACAGCTGGAACTGACAGAGCCGGATAAAATCAAAAATCCTTTTCAGAGCGAAGAAATCCAGGGATTGATTATCGGCGTGGAAAAAGCGCGCGGCGAAAAATGTCAGCGCTGCTGGATTTATTCGGAATCTCTGGGAAAAGACAGGCAGCATCCGCAGGTGTGCGACCGCTGCCTGACCAACCTCTAACGCTACCCGGAGAAATATCTATGAAAAAAAACCTGATAATATTTC
>JBBIHZ010000052.1:0-10080 GCA_037446735.1 Deltaproteobacteria bacterium | reverse complement strand
CACCCACACCAAGCCCTAATTCCCAGACCGGCTTTTGCTCTTGGGCGAAAACCGCCGCAGGCAGAAAGAAAAGAAAAATCGCAAAAACAACCGTGATCATCCGACGCAGTTTCATATGCTTACCTCACAGATCAAACGCGCGTTAGTACTTGTTTGCGCTTATAGTTATTTTGCAAAAGCGACAAATTGCTCTTTTTTCGCGCCGCACACCGGGCATTCATCCGGCAGCACGCCGTCGGCGACATAGCCACAGACTTTGCAGACGTAATAATTAGTTTCGCGCTCTTCCATAAAGTGCGCCATAGCCTGTTTGTAAAGTTTGGCGTGCGTCTCTTCCACGTCCTTACTCTGGCTGAATTGCAACAGCGCCTCCTTGTCGCCGGCCGCTTCCGCCAGTTTCACAAACTGGTCATAGGCCACTTCCGCCACCTGTTTTTCCGATTCAAAACTGGCCGCGAGGTTTTCCTCCGTGCTTTTGATTTCCCTGAGCACGCGCAAGGCGCGCGCGCCGTGAATTTCTTCCGAAAAGGCGATAACATTAAAAAGTTTGGCCATCTGCTTGTATCCTTCGGCCTCGGCCTTTTGCGCGTAAACCCGCAGGCGCAGGGCGGCTTTTGCTTCGCCCACATACGCCAGATTCAGAGCATTGCGAATTTTTTCGTCCATGCGTATCTCCCTATTTTTTTAACCTTATCTTCGTCCGTTATTCCGGCGAGAATTCGTCTTTGGACGCGCCGCATACAGGACATACCCAATCATCAGGCAAGTCCTCAAAAGCCGTGCCTTTCGCTATGCCTCCATCCGGATCGCCTTTTGCCGGATCATAAACATAACCGCAAATTCCGCATACGTATTTTTTCATTTCAACCTCCTGATATTTATTTCAACTGGAAGCCAGCTTCTTTTTCAACTCAGCCGCTATTGTTTTTCCCAATTCCTGACACATCTGCAGCGCGCCTTTATTCGGCGCGTTTCTGATGGAAAGCGCGGGCGCCGCTATTTCCACTTTCATTTCCTTTAAGATCGCTTCAAGATCGCGCACTCCTTCTCCGCTCCAGCCGAAAGAACCGAAAGCCGCGCCGATCAGATTTGCCGGTTTCAGTCCTTTCAGATATGTCATCACATCCGCCATCTGCGGCAGCATATTATTATTGAGGGTGGAAGTGCCGACAACCAGAGCGCCCGCCTCCAAAACCTCGTAGGCCGCCTGACTGCGGTGAAAATGGTTCATGAAAAGAAGGCTGGTTCTGACGCCTGATTCCGCCAGCGCTTCACTGATAACACGGGCCATCTTTTCCGTGGAATGCCACATCGTCGCGTAAATCACAACGGCTTTATCGACTGGCTTTTGCGCCGCCCATTTCTTATAAAGCTCGATGATCCAGCCCATGTTTTTGCGCCAGATCGGGCCGTGATCCGGAGCGATGATCTTTATCTTCCAGCCCGTGGCGGCCACCTTTTCCAGCGTTTTTGTGACAATTGCCGAATAAGGCAGAACGATGTTTGCGTAATAAGTGGCCGCTTCAAATTCCAGCGTGTGCTGCGGCAGTTCATCATCAAAGCGCTCCAATGTCGCCAGATGCATGCCAAAAGCGTCTTGAGAAAACAGGAGTTCTTCCTCCACCAGATAACTAAACATGGAATCCGGCCAGTGAATCATGCGCGTTTCCATAAAAGTCAGGTTCATGTTGCCCAGGCTCAAGGTTTCCCCGTCTTTCACCGCGATGATTTCATGCTGGTCGTGATAAAGCTCCTTGAGCGTTTTTACGCCGATGGCGGAAGCGAACACTTTGGCGGGTTTGATTAAATCAATGACTTCGGCAAGACAGCCGGAGTGATCCATCTCCGAATGGTTGGAAACAATGTATTTAATTTTCGCCGGATCGATAACCGACCTTATGCGCGAAAGCATTTCGTCTTTAAAAGGCGCTTTTACCGTGTCAACAAGGGTAACGTCATCGGCTATAATCAGATAGGCATTGTAGGTGCTGCCTTCGGGCGTGGTGTATCCGTGAAAATCGCGGATGCCCCAGTCAATGGCGCCAACCCAGTAAACATTGTTCGTTATTTTAACCGCGGAATAAACATTTTGCATTTTTCACCTCTGTGTTTTTCTAGAGAGTTTAAATATTATGCTTTCTGCCCACAAAAATCTACTTTAAACCATTTTCGCGCCCGCGTCAAAAGCCGCGAGATTCGCGCCACGCTTATCCGCGGCAACCCTTTTGTTGATTTCTTTTTCAAAAGCGCGCCGGTCAATCGGCAGCAACGCGGCTTTGGCCAACGCGCCGATCATCACAATATTGCTCAAAACGGGATTGCCTATTTCCATCGCGATTGATGTCGCGTCAATCATCCAGCTTTTTGCCGCAAGTTTTTCGAAAATGTCTTTTATTCTTTCCTCGTCAGGATAACCATAATCACCGGTAATAACGCCGATCGGATAAACCACGCGGCTGTTGGACAAAACCGCGACTTCCGGATTTCCCCAGCGCGACATTACCCGCAGCGCTTCGGATGGCTCCAGCGCCACGATAATATCCGCCTGTCCCAGCGGAATTTGCGGACTCCATACGGATTTTTGGGAAACGCGCAGATGGCTCATAACTGAGCCGCCGCGCTGCGACATGCCGAAGGTTTCGCCGATGGTCACGTAGAAGCCTTTTGCCACAAGCATTCCCGCCAAAACTCGCGAAGCCAGAACATTTCCCTGCCCACCGACGCCGGTGATAATAATGTTTATCGGATCTTTGGCTAACAGATTTTTCATAGTACCCGTGCCTTCGCTTTGACAATCGCGTTTTGCGGGCATATGGAGGAGCAGAAGCCGCAACCGGCGCAGATCACTTCATCCACGACGGCTTTTCTTTTGGCTTTATCCCAGGTGAGCGCGGGGCAGCGGAAAATTCTGGTGCACAGACGATTGCAGCCACATTCATCACCTAAGCATAACTCATCGCTTACCTTTACATCATATTGCTTTTTTCCTTTTTTCTCTGGGCTTAAAGCGCAGATCTGCCTGAGAATCAAAATTTTCAGATTGACCTTTTCTTCGAGAAACGCGCCCAATTTTTTTGTCGTCGCTTCCAGGTCAAACGGATCACTTACCGCAACTTTTGCGCCCAGCGCCGCGCAGATTTTGCCGATATCCACGGCTGGCACATTTTCGCCTGTGGCGCTCACAGTCAGTCCCGGATGCGGCTGAAAGCCGGTCATCGCCGTGCCCGCGTTATCCAGCACCACAAAAGTGATATCCGCCTGGTGATGCCGCGCGTTAATCAGCGCGGGAATCACCGCATGATAAAAAGTAGAATCACCGCAGACAGAAAGTACCGGCTTGTCAAAACCGAACATGTCCAGCTTGGCAAAACCGCTGGCCAGTCCCGTGCCCGAACCCATGGAATGCAGCGTGCGCACGGTATAAAAACCGATGGCCGGTGTGAGTGAAGCCATCGCGTAGCAGCCGATATCGCCGCAGACAAAGCCATCGCGCCCGTCGAGCTTGAGCGCCGCGTTGATATTCCAGAAAGAAGCGCGGTGCGGACAACCCGGGCAAAAAGTCTGATCTCGCGACGGAATAACTTCCGCGACTTTTCGCAGTTCCTGCGCGTAAGAGACAGGGAGCTTTTTGTATTTAACTTTCATGATTTTGGCCAGCGCCTCGGCCACCACGTCGGGATTGAGCTCGCCCACGGAGGGAAAGGTGCCGTCGATTTTACCGTAAAATGTTTTCACGCCGATTTCTTTCGGATAACTTGCCGCGAGCACCTTGATGTTTTCTTCCATAAACGGCAGCACTTCTTCCACAATCATAATTTTATTGGTCAGGCGCAGATATTTCTTCAAAAGTTTCTCCGGCAGCGGCCAGGTGCAGCCCAACTTCAGAATGCCCACACGATTTTGCAGGCCGAGCATGCTCACCGCTTCTTTCGCGTAAAGATAACAGGCACTGCTGGTAATAATCAAAAGCCGCGGTTTTTTGGGGCCGATATATTTATTAAAAAGGCTCTTTTCAAAAAGTTCTCTGGCTGTTTTCAGCTTTTCCTGCTGAAGCTTATGTTTGACACCAACCGGCGTGCTGATAACAGGACCCTTGAGCGGATCCGTAAGCGGTCCGTCGTAGACGAAACGCGCCTGTCTAATTTTATTGGGCAACTTGCCGCAGATGACATTGCCGCTGGCGTGCGACATGCGCGTGACCGAACGCAACATGACAATGTTGTGAATTTTTTCGGATAGCTCAAACGCCCATTTCGTCAAATCTTTTGCTTCCTGAAAATCGGCCGGTTCCAGAAGCGGCATTTCCAGCATGCGGGCGAAATAGCGCGATTCTCCTTCGTTGACGCTCGAGAGCGCGCCCGGGTCTTCACAGATCACCAGAACAATTCCGCCGCGCGTGCCCGACGCCGTTAAATGCAGCAGAAAATCCGAGGCTACGTTGACGCCGTTTTGTTTCATCACGCACATTGAACGCAGGCCGGCAAACGAAGCGGCAGCGGCCACTTCCGCCGCCACTTTTTCGTTGGTGGACCACTCGACATAAAGATTGCGCTCTTTAGCTACAGAGGCGAGATTTTCGATAACTTCCGATGAAGGCGTGCCCGGATAAGCCGCGGCAACATTCACACCCGCCTCTAGCGCGCCGCGCGCGATAGCCTCGTTGCCCATGAACAAAACTTCTTTATTTGCCGATGATAATAACTTGCTCATGCTCTCAATCCGTTTTTAAAATTTCTCTCAACATTTCGTCGCGGCTATCCAGATACAGAAGATTTTTTGCCGAGCCGCTTTTATGCGCGATATTTGCGAGCGCGTTTTTCTTTTTCTCCATTGCCGCCTCTTTGAGCTGCCTCAGACTTTCCGCGGGCGCTTCCTTTATTTCTAAAACACCGCGTTTTACGGCCATGTCAACCAAATCCCCTCCTTTTCGCGTGCGGACAACAAGCTGATTCCAGCCGCGTTGCTCATCAGCCGTGCCGGTAAAGCGCGCCGCGCCCACGGAAACATCGGCATATTCCGCCGTGCTGTCTATGCAATAATTACACGCATCACGAACGCAGGCCTGCGCTTCCGCAAGAGGGATTTCTTTAACGCCCTCCCGCGTGTAGAGCTCCAGAATATTTTTTCCCGCGGGAATATCCATGCGTTTTATGTTTTCTTTCTTAATGTCTTTCTTGGCCAGCAGCGCGGAAAATTTTTCCGCCGATAACGCCCAGCCGCAGTAAAGGCCAATGACCAAACATAACTGATTTACTTTTTGTTCTTTGTCTTTATCAATATTTAATTTCATTTTAGCCAACGCCAGCGCCTGGCAGGGTGTGGCTACCACACCGGCGCGTCCCTTTTCCCGCTGGGCAAACTGATTAAAAGCCGCCGCCATAGGAAAAACAACAAACTTAACGCCCGCGCTTTTACGCAATGCCGCCTTATCATAGACCACCGTGCCGTAGTGTAGATATTGTTCAACGTCTGAAGATACAAGCGCGGCATCAATCAACCCTTCCGCCAATGCCAGCTCCAGAAGCGCGGTAACCGTGCCGCCATGTTGGACCACAGCGCGAAGCTCAGGATCGGCCGCGCGGGTCAGATAATAAGCTTTTAGCGCGCCGATTTCCGGCGTCAGATCCGCCGCTTCAAAAAGCAATTCTCTTAAGCGGTCAAAGTCGGTCGGCGTGCGCGGGCAATAAGCATGGCATTTTCCATCAGCCAGGTCACAGTAATGAAATTGGATTGTGCGGTCATTATATATTGCCTGATAGGGGCAAAGGCTCACGCAGGCGCCGCAGCCGGTGCACAAGTGTGTATCCAATACGTTATTCTTTAATAATTTCTGGCTGCTTAGCCTTTTTGTCATTTAAACTCCGCTAAAAAGAATGGTTTTTTATATATTATTAACGCTTTTGAGGCAAGACATGGATAAAAGTTGTAAAAAAAAACCGAAAGCGTTATTATTTACTATGTTTTGCAATAAATAAAGGAGCAAAAATCATGAAGAAGATAATAATACCTATTTTGATATTATTTCTGTTTGTGGTGGCGGCGTGTGCGCCGACACAGAGCTCGCGCTATCGCGAGGGCTCCAATGTCGGCCAGGTGACGCACCTGACTGTTCAGGATGAAGAACGCCTGACCAAAGAAGCCATGCCGCAGATGTTAAAAGATTATCTGCCGACAAACAATAAAGAGCTTCAGCAATACATTTCCTATCTGGGCATGAAAATCGTCCGGGCGAACAACCTCGAAGGCAATCCCTACCGTTATGATTTTACGGTTGTCGATGTGGCGCAGGTCAACGCTTTTGCCCTGCCCGCCGGGAAAGTTTTTGTTACCATGCCCCTTATCGCCATGGCCACAACCGAGGCGGAACTGGCTGGGGTAGTCGCGCATGAAATAGGCCACGTTGTGGCGCGTCATGCCGCCGAGAGAATGTATATAATGGAGCAGGAAAACAAAAAAACTTGGCTCTACGCGGGCGGCGGCGCGATTCTGGGCGGCGCGATCGGCCTGGGGCTCGGCGCGCTGCTTTGCGAAAAGGGAGACACGCAGTGCCTGGCCACCGCCACGGCTTTGGGCGGAGTGGCCGGCGCGGGCGGCGGTCTTCTGATGCAAAAGTATAAATTTCTGGTAAATTCGCGCGAAGACGAGATGGAAGCAGATCGCATCGGTTTTAGGCTGGCGGTAAACGCCGGATACGATAAATATGAAGTCGGCAAATTTTACGAAAAGCGTCTCGCGGCGGAACGGCAAGGCGGAGGCGCGAGTAACCCGCCGACCAGAAGTCTGTCTGACGCCTTCAGCACGCATCCGCCCAGCCTGGAAAGAGTTCAGCAGATGAGAGATCTTGCCGCGCAAAGCCCGGCGCAGAAAGGAGTCGTCAATACCGCGGAGTTCAGCAGGAACAGACAGCTTGCCGCGAACCTGGCGAAAAAACAATAAACTATGTTTCCTATCTGCAACGGGGGAGACATGAACAAAATAATCAAAACATTTATTGTCTGCGCGACAGCCGGGGCGGTTTTTCTTGTTCCGGCCAGCTGCACGAGCTTTGGCACGGTGATCAAAAAACATGAGGTAACAGAGATTCCCTCTCTTCCGTACGAACGTATTATCCGCCTGTATAATCCGGACGGATTTCCGGATAAAACTCTGGTGGGGGTCGTCTTTATCAAAAAAGGCGCCAAGGTCTGCACGGATTTCGCGCGTGAAGTGAATATAAAGAGCATGGATGAACTCGACAGCATCGAAAGACAATCTTACACAAGGTTCAGCTTTTACGCCATAAAATCCGGCGAGGAAATTTTCGGTTATGTCGCCATTGCGCACGATTATCGCGTGAATTTCTGGGAAAACTTAAAAGACGAAAATTGCCGGTATAAAGTGCAGATTATCATTCCCGAACCGGCCGTGCAGGGCAATACCGGCGTGGGCGTGGGCATCGGCGCGGGCGGCCACGCCGGCATTTAAAAATTAATTGAATGCCGGCGCTTTATTATTCGCGAGGCAATGCGATTGCCCCGGCAGCTCTGTACGTCACCATTTGCCGCAGCGTCCGCCTGTATGTCCCACTACATCACCCGTGTCGACGATTGCGATAATTTCACAATTGTTGGGGCAGTCTTCGCAGGTTATGCTTTTTGTTTGTATATTGTGTCTCCAGATATCAACGCCGCGGAAATGACTTTTTTCCACGTTCCTTTCCATTGCCAAAAGTGCCGCGCCGTAAGCGCCCATTACCATGTGATGCATGGGAACAATTACCTTGAACCCCAGCGCGTCTTCAAAAGCGCGCACAATTCCAAGATTAGCGCTAACGCCGCCTTGCAACAAAACGGGTGATAACAACGGCTTTCCCCTAGCCACATTGCCGATAAAGTTTCTAGCCAGGGCGTGGCATAGCCCCATGAGGATGTCTTCCTGGGCGTGCCCCATCTGCTGTTTGCTGATCATGTCAGATTCGGAGAAAACCGTGCAGCGGCCGGCGATGGCCGTGGGGTGTTTTGAAAGAATACTGCGTCGACTCAACTCTTCAATGGTAATATCCAGCCGGCGGGCCTGAGAATCAAGAAAACTACCGGTGCCGGCGGCGCAGACGAGATTCATGGCAAAATCAACCACTGTGCCGTTTTCGATAATGGTTACCTTGGAATCCTGCCCGCCGATTTCAATGATTGTCCGCACATCGGGATGCAGTTCAACGGCGGCACGGGCGTGCGCCGAGATTTCATTTTTAACCACATCCGCGCCCAAAAGCGCGCCGATGAGCTGGCGGCCCGACCCGGTGGTGCAAAGCGCGCCGACTTCCATCTCTTTTTCTCGCAGTAGTGACGCGAGTTCCTTCATGCGCTTCTTCACCGAATCAATGGGATTGCCGCCGACGCGCACGTAAGATTCAAAAAGAAGATTCTTGTTTTCATCAAGAAAAACTACTTTAACGCTTATCGAGCCGACGTCGATACCCAGAAAACCACGGCGCATCAGGCAATTCTCCTTATTTTTTCCCTTTGTCGACGGCTCTTGAGAATATCCAGAAAAGCTTCTACCCTAGTTGCCACTCCCAGAGAGCAGGTATGCTCATCAAAAGACATCTCCAGAATCGGTATATCCAAATCCTGGCTGACTTTATGCAAAATGGGGCGGACGCTCACTTCCGGCATGCAACCCGTCGGGCAGACATGTACCATCGCGTCAAAACCCGCCTTGGCGCAATTGATGGTATGCGCCACGGAATCGCGGGCATGCCCTCCCACCTCACAGCTCAAATATGGTTTGGCAATCAGCGCCAGTTGTTTGGCGGTTTGTTTTTTGTAGCCCATTGATATACCGAATGTATTGCCGATTTCACCGCCCAGCAGAAAGAAGTTTTTTGTTTCCACTCCCTGATGACCAAGAATTTGTTCCAGGTTCCGGTTAAGCTGCCGGTCACGCAAAAGCGAGACCTCGCCGATAAGGCCGATGCGCAGGGGAGCACGGTTTTTATCGATGTCGATGGCCGCGAAACGTCTTACCAAATCCTGATGAAACAGGCGCACCTCTTTTTTTGTTTTTATTTCAGCAAGCTCGCGCAGGCAGCGTTCCATGAGCAGGGAAGTTTCGCCCATGTTTATTTCCCGCGCCCTCGTGTAGGTGGTTTGCGTTTCGATGGTGTCAATAGCTTTTATTTTTTCCAATCCTACAGCCACACACCGCAAAAGAGGAATAATAGGCGGGTCGAGGTAGCGGAATATCGGCGGTTTGAATCCGTCAAAGCCCAGACCGAAAACGCGGATTTTTCTGCCCATGTCTTTCAGAATATCTTCAAGCATTCCCCTGTAGTAATTAAGTCGACAGGCGCCAACGCTGTTGACCATCATGGCGTTTTCCACACCTGCGTCGTCAGCGACGATAAAATGCCCAAGGTGCGCTTTGAAAGGCAGGCACACGGATTCGGGCGCGGCGGCAATCCCCACGGCCATGGCATGGTCACTGGTGTAGGTGGACCACCAGGGCACAGCGCCCATGCCTTCCACCATAGCCGCGAGCGCCACCGTATAGTTGCCCAGATTGGGAATGGCGAGACGTTCTTTCATAATGCCGTATCCGTTCTTTGCCAGGAAAGCGAATCCACAAAAGCTTCCAGCCGCGCGTCCACCCCCGCCTTGCCCGTGTGTTCGTCCATCATCAGCAGCATATACGGCACGCCTTTTTGTTTGCAGACGCGGCGGAAACGTTCAACCATCATCGAATCGGCCCCGCAGTTGAAAGTGCTTATTTGGATTACTCCCGCGTAGACGCGCGGGTCGAGGCTTTGCAACTTACGGTGCATTTTATTGAATACACACCACAGGATATCCCCTGGCTTGATTTTTTTTTCAGCAAAACTCATCATCTCCACAGAAGCATGAAGCTGTTTCATTTTCTTGATGATCGGATCGGCAATAAAATGATCACGGATCGTATAGGGGTGTCCCAGGAGCAGGAATTTTTTTTCGCCGCGCAGCCTATCATTCTCTATTGCCTCTTCGTGGTAATGCTTTTCCATGTTGACAAAAGACTCTTTCACCGCAAGCTTGGCAGTTTTTCTGTCGGCGCCCAGAGTGGTGC
>JBBIHZ010000051.1:0-10086 GCA_037446735.1 Deltaproteobacteria bacterium | reverse complement strand
AAATAAGACCACAGCTTGCAATCCGCAACTTGCAGATCTTGCCTGATAAGAGGGACAACGCTGATCGCGAAATCCCCCGATATCCCGCCGCCGATCTGGAAAAAACCGATGTCGCTTTCCCGGGAAGCATTTAGATACCATTCGATAAGCGCGTCCATCGTTTCCAGCCCGGATTTAATCAGCGATATGTTTTTAATTTTATTTTTCCGGATATTGGAAATAAAAAAATTTCCCAGCGTGGAATCCTCCCAGCCGGGAACGAAAACGGGGATGTTTTTTTCACAGGCGGCTACCAGCCAGGAGTCTTTTTCATCAATTTGATAATCTCTTTTAAAGTCGCCGCGTTTGATTAGCTGAAACATAAACTCAAAAGGGAAAAATCTTTTATTTTCATCCTGCGCTTCCCTCCAGAGTTCAAGAAATTTGCCTTCCACTTTCCTCATCGCTTCCTCTTCGGGAATGCATGTGTCGGTGACTCTGTTGAGTTTATTTTCTAATAATTTTGCCTCGTCTTCCGGCCGCAGGTCCCTGTAGTTAGCCACTCGCACATAGTGATTGTGCGCGACCAGGTTAAATAAGTCTTCTTCCAGGTTGGCGCCGGTGCAGGATATCGCGTGTACTTTATCCTGCCTGATCATGTCCGCTAAAATAATTCCCATCTCAGCGGTGCTCATCGCTCCGCCCATGGCGACCAGCATTTTTCCGCCCCGGCGGATGTGTTGATAGTAAGCTTCGGCGGCATCGTTAACTACAGCGGCGTTGAAGTGTCGAAAATGTTTTTGGATAAATTCTTTAACCGGAAGATATTTTGATGAAATGCGCTGATCCATCAGGAAAACTCCTCAAGCATCATTCGCTATTACCTTAACCGACACTGAAAAAAATCTCAACAAGAAATGCCCGCAGGTGCATTTTTACGCTTTGCATATTTCGTCGGAACTTCAATAGGGACTGTTTATTTACGCCGTCAGGGGAAGATCAAATAAAGAAAAAGCCGCGGATGAAAAATCCGCGGCTTTTTAATGAAAAATAATTATTTACCGGATGCTTGCCGGTTATCGTAACGACAATATTGTTTTATTACACAACGCCGTAGGCAAGCATCGCTTTGGCTACTTTGGTGAATCCGGCGATGTTGGCGCCCGTTACATAATCTCCTTTTTTGCCGTAGGCTTCCGCCGTGTCGTAGCAGGCCTTGTGAATGCTCTTCATGATGAGGAGCAGGCGATTATCGACCTCCTCACGCGTCCAGGAAAGCCTTAAGCTGTTCTGGCTCATTTCGAGGCCGGAGGTTGCGACACCGCCTGCGTTTGCCGCTTTGCCGGGACCGTAGAGAATTTTATTTTCCTGGAAAATTTTAATCGCCTCAGGAGTGGAGGGCATGTTGGCGCCTTCCGCCACGCAGACACAGCCGTTTTTCACCAGCGCCGCCGCGTTCTTACCGCCGATTTCATTTTGCGTGGCGCACGGCAGGGCGATATCGACTTTGATGCTTTGTTCCCTGATAACATCCCAGACATTCTTGCCTTCGTAGCAAACGGTTTTGTATTTGTCTGCGTATTCGGTGATGCGGCCGCGTTTGACGTTTTTCAGATCAAGAACATAGCAGCACTTTTCATCGTCTATTCCTGCTTCATCAATAATGGTCGCGGACGAATCACAAAGAGAAATGACTTTGCCGCCCAGCTGATTGACCTTTTCCACGGCAAATTGCGCCACATTGCCCGCGCCGCTGATAGCGACGGTTTTGCCTTTGAAATCCAGCCCGCGGGTGGCGAGCATTTCCGCGGCAAAATAAGTAGTGCCGTAGCCGGTGGCTTCCGGACGGATTAGGCTGCCGCCGTATTCCAGGCCTTTTCCGGTGAGGACGCCGGTATGCTCATTGCGGATTTTTTTGTAATAACCGTAGAGATAACCGATTTCGCGTCCGCCCACGCCGATATCGCCGGCGGGCACGTCAACCTCGCTGCCTATATGGCGGAAAAGTTCGCGCATGAAGGCTTGGCAGAAACGCATTACCTCTCCGTCGGACTTTCCTTTGGGATCAAAATCGGAGCCGCCCTTGCCGCCGCCCATGGGCAGAGTGGTTAAAGCATTTTTAAAAATTTGTTCAAACCCCAGAAACTTGATGATGCCCAGGTTTACTGACGGATGAAAACGCAGGCCGCCCTTGAAAGGCCCAATGGCATTATTGAACTGCACGCGGAAGCCGCGGTTGACCTGAACGTTGCCCTTGTCATCCACCCAGGGTACGCGGAAAATGACCGCTCTTTCCGGCTCGACGATGCGTTCATAGATCCCGGCTTTAACGAATTCCGGATGCTTTTTGACGGTCGGCTCCAGTGTTTCCATTACTTCTTCAACAGCCTGATGAAACTCCGGCTGGTTCGGATCTGTTTGTTTCACTTTCGCGATAACATCATTAATCACTGACATAAATTAATCCTCCTGATAAAGTTATTATTTTTTTCACGTACGCGCATGTACTGTGAATTTATTAAATCTCCTCGATGCCGGCCATTTCGGAAAATTCCATAACGGTGGACATCGCCTTGTTTTCCGCCTCAATTCCCTCTTCGTGCGCCGCGGCGATGGGATTCAATCCTCCCACCAGAATCATTCCAGCCTTATTGATATCCACGCTTGTCTGGGCCAGGGGTCCGCCTACTTCTCCTGTTGCCAGAACGCCGTTAATGCCGGCTTTTTTAAAATCGGCAAGCAGCTCTTCAACCAACGAGCGGCTCAGCGCCGGGATTTCGCGGAAGTTGGCAAGAATTTTCCCCTCTCCTTTTTGGATGACTTCATTTACCGAGGTCATTTTCCCGCAGATAAATATTTCTGAGGGGTCCAATGAGGAGCCGGCATAGTGAATGAGCTCGACAAAACGAAGAGGCTCGCCGTTTCTTAGCTGCAGAATTCCACCGAATTTCGAATCAATGGGGATGCCGTGTTTGAGCAGGACGCCATTGATGACGATGCTGCAGAGCGTGGCTATGCCGACCTTTCCTTCGGGAACGACAATATCTCCCAATTTATTTCCTTCGGAAGCAACGGCGACATGATCGCACACCGAAAGGTTTTTCTTAAAAACCGGTTTCATTACAGAAAGAGCGCGCCTGAATTTATTTTTAGGAAAAAAAGAAATGTTCACCGGCACAAAACCGCTTTTATTTCTAAGGTCAAAGGTTGTCCTGAAGGATAAAACATCAATGCGGGAAATGGACAGGCTGAGTTTATCCTGCACGCGGGCGTGGATTATTTCATCCAGACCCATTTGGGTTATTATTCTGCCGTTGCGCCGGCCGATGAGTCTGGTGAGCCCTCTTTCATCCATGAGCTTAAGATGATAGCGGACGGTTCTTTCGCTGAGGCGGACACCGTGTTCCTGCATGCGGCGCGCGATAACGCGCGCGCCCAGCGACTCTGGGCTTTCGTGGAGAATTTTCAGCATCAGAATGTTTTTCCGCTCGATATCTTCCGGATCAAAAAGCTGTTTCATACGGCAATCGTTTGCCGTATGCCTATACGGAAAAACCTTTTTTGTCAATTACAAAAATGTTTTTTCTCAATTTTTTTTGTTCAAAAATGTGCCAAATCTGAAGAGAACGGACAAGCGCAAAGATAACGGCAAAGGATAAAATAAGTTTTATCGGTTGGTTAATTTTTCACTTTTAGGAAACTATCTCTGCTTTCCAAAAATTCTTTGTATAATCGGAAATGCGCTGTTTCTTCATAAGTTGTCGTTTGTACGAGAAAACTGTCGAAGGAATATAATCTGGCATTGGGGCAGGCCAGCAGGATAGGGGAGTGCGTGGCGATAATGAACTGCGCGTGCCCCATTGCTGCCATCTCCTGCAACAGGGAAAGAAGCTGAAGCTGGCTTTGCGGCGAAAGGGCTGTTTCCGGTTCATCAAGCAGATAAATTCCTTTCACCTGATACCGGCTGCGGAAAAAAGACATCAAAGATTGCCCGTGAGACTGCGTGGTCAAGGATTTTCCGCCGAAATAATTAAGCTGTCCCGCGTCAGCCGCCGCCCATTCATCAAGCATCTTGGCAAAATACTGAAATATTTTTGAACTGAAAAAAGAGCCGGGAACGCGGCCATTTTGCCACGCGACGGTGATATATTTACAAAGTTGATCCTCATAAGGATTGTGCTGCGGGCGGCTTCTTTCAGTATGGTGCCAGATGTGTATGTCGCAGGCCAGCGCGATAGCCTCCAACAGCGTGGATTTTCCGGTGCCGTTTTCTCCCACGAAGAGTGTTACACGTCAAAATTTATTGATTTTGTCTGATGGAAGATCGGCAAAGAAAAGGGATAAATTTTTTCTGGCGGATATTTTTCCGGATGAAATTTGACGCTGTTTAAGTGCATTTATCGCTCTGAACGAAAAATATATGTGCGCCACTTTATATAGCAATCAAGGCAAGATTACAAGCAACTTGCTCTGCCGGTTTTTTAGTCAACAAAAGGGAGTTCATCAGCATGATGAACTCCCTTTTGTGATACCGGGAAACTTTTTTAAATTTGAATATTTCCTTTTTTCAGTGTTTCGGTGGGCAGAAACCATTTGACGCCCAGCTTTTTGGAGACAGCTTCACAGCGTTCGGCGACTTTGGGCCAGCCCATGCCCTTGGCCAGCGCAAAGGGGCCGAAAGGCGAGCCGCCGCCATTGGTCATGGCCTTGTCAATTTCCGCCGCGCTGCTTGTAACGCCTTCCTCCAGGAGTTTTGTCCCTTCGTTTACCTGCAGACACACAATGTCCAACGGGTCAAAATTAGGATCCGCCTTGCTCATATCGATTTGCGGCCTGTTGCCATCCGGCCAGACAAATATTCCCTTTCCGCTTTTCTTTCCCAGTGTTCCGGCTTCATTCATTTTTTTGAGCCAGTTGGCGGGCTTGAATTCGGGAGAAAGAGTTTTGGCAAAATATTCCGTGCCGTGCATGTAAACGTCAAGGCCGGAAAAATCCATGGTTTCGTAAGGCCCCATCGGCGAGCCGATTGATCTTATTTTGGCGTCAACCGCCTCCGGATTTATCATGCCCTGTTCATAAATTTGAGCCAGGTAAAGGCCTACCGGCGCGTTGATGCGGTTGAAGATAAAGCCCGGCGAATCTTTTTCCACCCTTACCGCGACCATGGGACCGCGGAAGTTTTTCATTTTGGAGAATAATTCATAGCTGACGTTCATTGTTTCATCGGATGTTTTCTGTCCCCGGATAACCTCGACCAGCGCCATCATTACCGGCGGGTTGAAAAAGTGAATTCCCAATACTTTGTCCGGTCTTTTGGTCGCCGCGCCCATTTCCGTAATGCTCATATTGGACGTATTGGATGCCAGAATCGCGTGCTTCGGCGCGTTTTCGTCAATTTCTTTGAAAATTTTTATTTTAAGATCGAGTATTTCCGGCGCCGCTTCAATCATATAATCAATGTCGGCAACCGCGTCCTTGATGGATGTAAAACCTTTAATGTTGCCCATCATCTTGCTTTTTTGTTTGGCCACCTGCTTTTCAAAGCTGGCTTTCATTTTCGCCATGCCTCTGTCCACAAATTCCTGCTTAATGTCATAAAGATTGATTTTCTTGCCGGCCATAGCGCAGACCTGAGCTATGCCGTGGCCCATGTCTCCCGCGCCGATCATAGCGATTGTTTTGATGTCTTCAGCCTTCATAAATAAACACTCCTTTCCGGGTTTTATGGTGGGGTTTTTGAATGACCGTGAGTATATGAATACGTAAATGCGGTGTCAAGATAATTAAGGATATTGCTTTAATCAATATGTTTTGCCTTGACACAACAGGGCGGAATTTCTATATTTCCGGGCAAATTTAATCCTTAAATGTATTACAATAAGCGAGAGGAGAAAACCCGATGAGTAATCCGAGAAAAGGCCGGGAACACTGGGCCACGCGCGCCGGTTTTATTCTGGCCGCCGCCGGCTCAGCGGTGGGGCTGGGTAATATATGGCGCTTCCCTTACATGACGGGCGAACATGGTGGGGCAGCTTTTATAGTTATTTACCTGATTGCTATTTTACTGATTGGATATCCACTGGTCGTCAATGAAACAATTCTGGGACGAGCTTCTCAGAAAAGCCCCGTGGGCGCGTTTAAAGCTTTGGCACCTAATAGCCCTTGGTGGCTGGTTGGTGCTTTGGGCGTTTTCACCGGCTTTGTCATTCTTTCTTACTACATCGTGGTTGCCGGCTGGTCTATTGCCTACATATATAAAGTTATTGTCGCCACGACGACTCAGGGAATTGACCACGCGCAGGTATTTAAACAGCATATAACAAGCGTTTGGGAGCCTATCATCTGGCAGGCGGTGTTTATGCTTTTAACTATCGGTATTATTGCCTCCGGCGTGATTAACGGAATTCAAAGATGGTCTACCATTCTTATGCCTATTCTTTTTGTGTTGCTGATTGTTCTGATTGTAAGAGCCATCACCCTGCCTGGTGCCGGTGCGGGTTTGTCTTATTATCTAAAGCCGGATTTCAGCGAAGTTACCGGAAGAACGCTGCTTGGCGCTATTTCACAGGCTTTCTTTTCTTTGAGCTTGGGCATGGGTGTTTTTATTACTTATGGAAGTTATCTGAAGCGCAAGGATGAAATTCCGGTAAGCGTCGCCTCGATTGTGGGTATGGACACAATAGTTGCTCTCTTGGCCGGCTTTGCTATTTTCCCTGCGGTTTTTGCTTTGGGGTTTGCGCCGGGAGCGGGACCGGGACTGGTTTTCATAACGCTCCCCGCTGTTTTCGCGCAGATGCCTTTTGGGATTTTTTTTGGAATCCTCTTTTTTGTGCTCTTGGGAATCGCCGCTTTAACTTCAGCTATTTCTCTTTTGGAAGTTGTTTCGGCCTGGCTGATTGACGAGAAAGGATGGAAAAGAAGAGAGGCGGCCATAGTTATGGGTTTTATTATATTTGTCGTCGGAATTCCGGCCAGTTTAGGTTATAGCGTATTGAGCGGCGTTTCTTTTCCCGGTCTCAAGATGGATTTACTCGACACTTATGACTGGTTTGCCAACAGCATTTTTTTGCCGCTGGGTGGACTGCTCTCGGCAATTTTCGTGGGCTATGTGTGGGGAGCTAAAAAAGCGGTTAACGAAGCCAACAGGGGCTGCACCGGTTTTGCCATTGGCAAATGGTGGGTTTTTCTCATCCGCTATATTGTGCCGGTGATGATAGTGCTGATTATGGCGGCGGGAATTTATGATACGTTTATTAAATAATCATTAGGTGAATTGGCAGTATAAGGTAGAAAGTCAACGCCGATTTATGCGTTGTGGCAAAAAAATAATGAAGGAGGGGACGATGATGAAAAATCTTCAAAGGCGTAAATGGTTTTTTTGTTTTTTTATTCTGACTTTAATCATGGTTTTTGCCGCGCCTGTATTAATGGGCGCCGAGCAAAAGGTAAAACAGGGCAAGGCTGATTGCACGTATGCTGTGGAGAAAGACAAAGACGGTAAGGAAGTATACAAACTGCAGGGTAAAGATTGTAAAAGCTATGTGGCCAAGATGAAACCGCAGACCAAAACCAAAGGCAGAGGTATCGGTGTGGATTGCGAAGGCGCGTGCCGTTGCACTTTGGATACCGGCGATATGCTGGTATGTCGCGGCTGTTGTTCGGAGCTTTTTACCTTAACACGCCGTTAAACATTTTCAAAAAAGAGGGGGCATTTTTGTGTTCCCTCTTTTTTATGGTTGTATAAACTTCTTCAAAAATCTGTTGTGCAGTTTGGATAATGTCAGCAAAGCCACAATGGCGCCGATGGTGGCAAAGAGCATGTCCCAGTGCGCGTCCCAAACGTCTCCCTGTGTGCCCAAAAACGCTTCCGCGGTTGAACCTTTGATCAAAACCGTCCACCATTCGATAAACTCATAAAAGGCGCTGATGGCCAGGCAGACGCAGACAACAAGAAAGAAAAGCCATTTTCCCGGGCGCAGGGGCGAAGTGCGGATAAGTATTTCTTTCGACAAAATAGCGGGAATAAAACCCTGGGCAAAGTGCCCGATTCTATCATAGTGATTGCGGCTGAAATTGAACCATTCCTGCATCCAGAAACCAAGCGGCACCTCCGCGTAAGTGTAAATGCCGCCCACGGCTAAAATGGCGAAGTGAATAGTCAACAGTACATACACGAGAGTGGTAAGCGGAAATTTTTTATAAGTGAAAAAGAGGATGGGGAATCCCAGCAGTATCGGAAAAACTTCCAAAACCCACGTAAATCTGTCTCTGGTAAGAATAAATGAGCCGACGATAATAATCGCGGTGCCCAGAATAAAAGCGGATATCTTGAATTTTCTGACATGTTTTCACCTCGAAAAATTTATTTTGGACCGCCGTATGTTCATAAGGCTCAAAAAAAACAATGCCGGCGGATATATAACCCAAATCAATGTAATGAATATTTTATTGCCATAAATCGCGTATAAAAAAACAAAAATATCAGTTATGTAGAAAAATAAAGACCCCACGATTATCAACAATATTTTTAAGTTGTTTTCTTTTGGGCGCAGGTAACAAAGGGCTCTCCACAACATGAAATTAAGGATAGTTAAGTAGATGATAAAGGCGGACTGTAAAAGCGCATCTTTGATGTCGCCTCTGACCATGAAAAATAGCAATCCGCTAAAAATCAGGACAGGCATAAGAAAAAGGAAGTCTCTGCTTTTTAATCTGGTGTCAAAAACGTAGTAAATTCCCAGAAGAATATGCGTCAGGCTGAAAGGGATAACGGAAAACGCAATGTTTTTTGACCAATTGATAATGCAATCACCCGTTAAAATGAATAAAAAACAAAATAAGGAATAATGTTGTGCCGTTCATCGGCGCTGTTTGTCAGCAAAACAAAAATAAAAATAATGAAAACAAATAGCGGTATGATTATTCTGGTTGCTTCTTCGATGTTATTTGTTCTAAAATAGAATATCGCCGGATAGAAAAAAATAAAAAGCAAAAAATAAATATTCAGGTGGTTGTTTATGTGTTGTTTGATGGCCATTGCTTTTTAAGCCGCGTGTTTATTTATTGATAATTTTTTGCACTTCCTTTTTATCTTTTTTGTACGAGAGATAACTGTTCAGAAACCAGCCGATAACGAAACCAATCATTAAACAGAAGAATATCAGCACTGCGCGCGACATTGATATGTCCCAGAAAAGAAAACTAACAGAAACAGCGGCAATATTTTGTATAAGAAAAATGAAAACCAGGCTAACGAGTATAATGACCACAGTGATTTTGAAATTCATTATAATATCCTCCTGAAAAAGGATTATTCAGCAATCCTATTTGCGCAGATTATATTTAATCATTTTAAGCTGAAGGCCTTTACGGCTTAAGCCAAGTTGTTTCGCGGCCTTGGTGACGTTTCCATCCGCTTCTTCAAGCGTTTTCATAATCATTTGTTTTTCCACATTTTCCACGTGGTCTCTCATATAATTTTTGAAAGGTTTTTTGCTTTCATCTGCCGGAAGCGCCGCGATTTTACTTACAGCCGCTTTGAATTCCTCTGGAATTTCATTTATGGTAATTTCATTGTTCTTCGCCAGCAGCATCATTCTTTCAATAAAATTTTCCAGTTCACGGATATTGCCAGGCCATTCATGGCGCAGAAGCACTTCTTTGACTTCCTGCTCTATGCATACTGAAACACCCAGCTTTTTGTTGAATTTATCCACAAAATAATCGGTGAGCGGCAGAATATCTTCTTTTCTTTCTCTCAGCGGCGGTACTTCTATCGGAAAAACATTAAGGCGGTAGTACAGATCTTCTCGGAAATTACCCGCCTTCACCTGCTGCAGGAGGTTTTGATTGGTGGCCGCGATGATGCGCACATCAACTTTTATTGTTCGCAGTCCTCCCACGCGCTCGAATTCCTGTTCTTGCAGTACGCGCAGAAGTTTAACCTGCATATCACGGGGAATTTCTCCCACTTCGTCGAGAAATAAAGTTCCCTTGTGCGCCAGTTCGAACTTTCCCGGTTTGGTGATGGCGGCGCCGGTATACGCCCCTTTTTCATGGCCGAAGAGTTCGCTCTCCAGCAGGGTATCCGGTATGGCCGCGCAATTG
>JBBIHZ010000050.1:0-10260 GCA_037446735.1 Deltaproteobacteria bacterium | reverse complement strand
GCGAAGGTGTGGCCATGGGGATGATTGCCGACGCGCGCATTTCCGCAAAAATGAAATACCTTGAAGAAGGCGAAGCAAAACGTATTGAAGAACTTATACGTCTCGCAAATCTACCGGTAAAAATACCGGCATCCCTGCCAACACAGGAAATCATCGCGCGACTGCAGATGGACAAGAAAAAAAGAGGTGACACAATTCTTTTTGTATTGTTAAAGAAAATCGGCATGCCCTTTGTCAACGGCGGCGTGCAAAAAAATATTATCGGCGAAGTTATCGAGGAGATGAAAAAATGACGCGCGGGCGGCTGGAAACCCTCAGAGAAAAAATGAAAGATAAAGACCGGGAGATAATACGCCTCCTGAACGAACGGGCGCAGCTCTCGGTGGAAATAGGCAAGGTCAAGGGAGAGGACGGTATTGATGTGTACGACCCGGCGCAGGAAGCAAGAGTACACAGCTATCTGCAGGAGTTGAACCGCGGCCCCTTGCCCGGCAAATCAATAACTTCCATTTTCCGGGAAATTATTTCCGCCTCACGCAGCCTGCAAAAACTGACGACGGTCGCTTTTTTAGGGCCGGAAGCTTCCTTCTCCCACCTGGCGGCGCAAACACACTTCGGCGAAACCAGCCGCTTTTTCCCTCAGACCGGCATCGCCCGTGTTTTTGACGAAGTAGAAAAAGAAGCCATCGACTGGGGCGTTGTCCCCGTGGAGAACTCGCTGGAAGGTTCAGTTAATATCACTTTGGACAGATTAATCAACACTCCTTTGAAAATCCGCGCGGAAATTTATCTGCGCATCAGCCAGTGTTTAATTTCGTCCGCGGAAAACATCGCGCAAATTAAAAAAATACATTCACATCCGCATGCGCTGGCGCAGTGCCAGGTATGGCTGAAAACCAACCTGCCCAACTGCCTCTTGAGCGAAGCGAATAGTACCGCGGCGGCGGCGCAGATAGTGCGTGGCAAAAACGATGAAGCCGCCATCGGCAGCGCCCTGGCCGCGCATATTTACGGCTTGAATATACTGGCGGAAGGCATCGAAGATAACGCCTCCAACATGACGCGCTTTCTGGTGGTTGGCCAGGGAAAAAGCGAACCCACCGGCAATGATAAGACATCCCTGATTTTTGCCACGCCCGATTCGCCGGGGTCCTTGCATCGCGCCCTGGCCTCTTTTGCCAGCCGCAACATTAATCTGGCCAAAATCGAGTCTCACCCCGTAAAAGACCGGCTCTGGGAATATCTTTTTTTCGTGGATATGATCGGGCATGTTGATGACCAGCGGATAAACACGTGTCTGTCAGAATTAAAAGAGAAAACAACTTTGCTCAAAATTTTAGGATCGTATCCGAAAGCTCAGGGCAGATTATGATTTGCGTTCCCGTTACCTCCGCCTCCAACAGGCAAGCTTTGCGCGCCGTGCAAAGAGCGTCTCTTACGGCTGATTGCATTGAGTTGAGAATGGATTTAATCAAGAGCGGCAATCTGCGCCAATTAATTACCGCCGCCAAAAGTATTGCGCCGCGCGTGAAAATCATTGTCACCTGCCGGAACAAAGAGGAGGCATTGCCTGCGACAAAAACCGCTAAGACGGGCACAAAAACAAAAACGGAAAAACTTAACATGTTGCGCGAAGCTGTAAAGCTGGGCGCTGATTTTGTTGATATCGAGCTGGCCGAAGGGAAAAAAGCCATTCGGCAGCTAAAGAAATTATGCGCAGAGCATGGCGGCAAAACAAAAATAATTGTTTCCTATCACGACATAAAAGCAACTCCGTCTTTAATAAAATTAAAAGAAATTTATCGCCGTTGCGCCACAGAAAAACCAGCCGTGGTCAAAATTGCAACGTTCGCCCGTGAGCATGAAGATAATCTCAGGGTTTTGAGCCTTATACCCTATGCGCGCATACGCTCGCAAAAAATAATCGCCCTGTGCATGGGACAAAAAGGCCTCATCAGCCGGATTGCCGGAATGGAAATGGGAAATTATCTGGGCTTTGCGGCTTTGACGCCGCGGGGAAAATCTGCGCCCGGCCAGTTGACAATCAGCGAAATGAACGCGATTAATAAATTGCCGGGCGACAAAAAGGAAGCGCCAAAAATAAAGTTGCGCGCCTCTGCGCCGCAAAACTATATTTTGCTGGGCAATCCGGTTCAACACAGTCTCTCCCCGCTGATGCACAACGCTGCCCTGAGAGAAATGGGCATGAATGATAATTACAGCGCCTGTTGCGTTCAGAATCTGGACGAAGCCGTTAGCGGCATGAAAGCGATGAATATCCGCGGCGCCAGCGTTACCGTTCCTTTCAAAGTTGAAACAATGAAATATCTCGATGAAATTGACAATGACGCGCTGAAAATCGGCGCGGTAAATACAATTATCAGCAACAGAGGGAAACTGCGCGGTGCCAATACCGACTGGCTAGGCATCATCATGACGCTCCAGGAAGCGATGAGCATAAAAGGCAGAACTTTTGTGATTGTCGGCGCGGGAGGAACGGCACGGGCGGCGGCGTATGGCATCCGGAAGCAAGGCGGCCTGCCGGTCGTGGTTAACCGCACGTTATCCAAAGCCAAGGCAATAGCCGAATATTTCGGCTGTTCTTTTTATCCGCTTGCGGAAATCGCTAGTATCAGCGCCGATTGCCTGATCAACGCCACCTCTGTGGGCATGCATCCCGATATTGGTTCATCACCCGTACCGAAGGAAGTGCTAAAAAACTACAAATATGTTATGGATGTAATCTACAATCCATTGCAAACACAATTATTGAAGGATGCTGCAGGGTTGCCGGGTACTTTCCGGCGTGGACATGTTTATCCACCAGGGAGCGGCGCAGCTTAAGCGTTGGACAAAAAATGAGCCACCCGTGGCGTTGATGAAAAAAATTGTTTTAGAAAGGCTTACGACTATTGAGCAACGATAATTTACCAGCGATAGCGCCGCCTAAAATAGTGCGCGTCCCCGGCTCCAAAAGCCTGACACAAAGAGCGCTTATCGCCGCGGCGCTGGCGCGTGACAACTCTTTTATCAACAATCCTTTGATTTCCGAAGATACCAATTACTTAATCGAAAACCTGCGCCTGCTCGGCGCGCAGATTGTTTCCGTCTCCGGCGGTCTGTACGTAAACGGCACTGCGGGGAAACTGGCAAACATAGGCCAGCAGATTTTCTTGGGCAATAACGGCACAGCGCTGCGTTTTCTTACGGCGCTTGTCTGCCTGGGTGAAGGCCGATATGTTTTAACAGGCGAAAAGCGGCTTTGCGAAAGGCCGGTGGGGGCGCTCGTCGAAGCGCTGCAAAAAATGGGGGTGGATATTGACTGCGTCAACAATTGCCCGCCGGTGACAATAAACGCCGCTGGTCTTGTGGGCGGCAAAATTACTCTAAAGGATGTGGAGAGTTCCCAGTATGCCTCCGCCCTGCTGCTTTGCGCGCCCTACACCAGAGAGGGCATCGAGCTTAACTTACGCGGGCGCACTGCCTCCCTGCCCTATATCGATTTGACATTGGCGGTAATGCGTGAATTCGGCGTGAAAATCGAAAAAGAAAAAAATAAATATGTCGTAAAGGGAAAAAATTATTATCAGGGACGCGAATACAGCGTGGAAGGAGACGCTTCCAGCGCTTCGTACTTTTTTCTTGCCGCGGCTCTGCTGCGTCGCCCGATTCGTGTCATGGGTATTAACCGCGCAAGCTGTCAGGGCGATATCCGCCTGCTGGAGATTCTGGAAAAACTCGGCTGTCAGGTGGAATCGCAGGAGGACTGGGTGGAAGTTACGGGCAACAATCTTAGCCATGGCGATTTTACTTTTGACCTGAATGACATGCCGGATATGGTGCCCACGCTGGCGGTGCTGGCCGCTTTCCGCCGCGGCAAGACAACGATCACAAATGTGGAACATTTGCGGATAAAAGAAAGTAACCGCCTGGCGGCGATGGCCGCGGAATTAACCCGCGCCGGTATCAAAGCTAAAGAAACCAAAGATGGTCTTATTATAACCGGTGGCAAAATGAAGCAGGCGAATATCCATACTTACAACGACCATCGCATCGCGATGAGTTTTGCCATCGCGTCGCTTGTTGCGCGGGGAATCGAAATTACTGATAAAAAATGCGTGGATAAATCATTCCCTGAATTCTGGGATGAATTGGCAAAAATATGAATGTTGTTCTGATCGGTTACCGCGCCACGGGAAAATCCACGGTGGGAAAACATCTGGCCTTTAAGCTCAACGTGCCTTTCTTCGACACGGACGCGCTGGTCGAAAAGAAAGTGAAAATGTCTATCGCCGACATCGTGGCTGCTCAGGGCTGGGATTTCTTCCGCGCCCGGGAAAAAGAAGCCGTAAAATCGCTGGAGAAACAATCGGCCTGCGTCATCTCTACCGGCGGCGGTGTGGTACTCGATCAGGAAAACATCGCTTCACTGAAAAAGAACGGGTATCTTATCTGGCTTAACGCGCCGCTTAATGATATTGTGGCGCGGTTGGACAACAAAAGACTGGGGGCGGCCATTCGACCGCAATTTACGGACTGGAACATCGTGGAAGAAACCATAAAAATGGTTAATGAACGTTATCCGATTTATGAGCAGACGGCGGATTACACGGTGGAAACAACGAATAAAAGCATCGTGAAGGTAGGAGAAGAAATTTATCAGCATCTGGTGGAGACGGGCAAATTTATAAACATAATGAAAAACAAAAAAAATGTCTGAGTTCCATCGTAATATTTTCAAAGTAATTATACGGGAGAAATTATGTCCGGAAATACCATAGGCAGCGTTTTTCGGGTAACCACGTGGGGTGAATCGCATGGAGCAGGTCTGGGCGCGGTAGTAGACGGCTGCCCCCCCGGCATCGCTCTGACGCAGGCAGATATTCAGGCGGCGCTCGATAGAAGGCGTCCGTCAAAAACAATTTCGTCAACAAAAAGAAAAGAAGCAGACAAAGTGGAAATACTCTCCGGCGTTTTTGAAGGAAAAACCACCGGCACGCCTATCTCTCTTTTAATCAGAAATGCCGACGCCGATTCTTCCTCTTATCTTCACTTAAAGGATGTTTTCCGCCCCGGGCAAGGCGATTTCACTTATTGGCATAAATACGGCCGGCGCGACTGGCGTGGCGGCGGACGCGCTTCCGGCAGAGAAACGGTTGCGCGCGTGGCCGCGGGAGCAGTAGCCGAAAAAATTATCACCCGCGCGGGAATCAGCGTCCTGGCCTATACCGTGGCCATAGGCGGCATCGAAATCGACCGCAAAAACATTCCCGCAGGCAGGCAACTATTGCGGCAAACACGCGCCAATGCTCTTTTTTGCCCGGATGAAAAAGCAGCAGCCTTGATGGAAGAAAAAATCTCGGCAACGCGGAAAAATGAAGATTCGCTGGGCGGCGTGGTGGAAATTATAGCGCGCCATGTCCCGGCCGGACTGGGCGAGCCGGTTTTCGATAAAATGGACGCGGATCTGGCCAAGGCGCTGATGAGCATCGGCACGGTCAAGGCCGTCGAAATCGGCGACGGTTGCACTGTCGCCCCAAAAGCTGGTTCAGAAGTCAATGACCAGATGAATAAAAAGGGATTTCTGACAAATCATGCCGGCGGGATTCTCGCGGGAATCACCACGGGACAAGATATTATTTTGCGCATTCACTGCAAGCCGATACCTTCCATCTCTCAGGCGCAAAAAACGCTGGACATCAGGGGAAAGGAAAAAACAATCAAAATCAGCGGCAGGCATGACGTCTGTGTGATACCCAGAATCGTGCCGGTATGCGAAGCAATGGTCTGCATTGTGCTGGCGGACCATTTGCTGCGGCAAAGGGCTATTGTCAATGAATAACATTTCCGTAGGCATTATCGGCGGCACGCGCGGCATGGGCAGCTGGCTGGCCGTTTTACTGCAAAAAGAAAACTGCAAAGTTCACATCTGCGGCCGTAAAACGCCGCTGGGCATAAAAGACATCGCCGGGCTTTGCGATGTTGTTGTCGTGGCGGTGCCGATTACCGCCACCGAAAAAGTCATCAAGGAAGTCGGGCCGTTGCTGGGCGAGGACAAACTTCTGATGGACTTGACCTCGCTCAAAAAAGAGCCGGTGGAGTGGATGCTGGCAAGCACAAGCGCGGAAGTAGTCGGCTGCCATCCGCTTTTTGGTCCAATAATGCCGGATTTTTCCGGACAAAACATTATTCTGTGCCAGGCACGCGGAACAAAGTGGCTGGGTTGGATTAAAAAGCTTTTCCAAAATAATAATTACAGCGTTTTCGAAACAAATCCCGCTCATCATGATAAGATGATGGCCATTGTTCAGGTGCTTAATCATCTGCACACAATTTCTCTGGGCATGGCTATCGCCGCCACGGAAACATCGCCGGAAGAACTGGACAGATTTTCCACGCCGGTTTTACGCGCTAAAATGGAAATTATCAAAAAGGTTTTTGCCGAAAGTCCGGAGCTTTACGCCGATATAATCACGCACAATCCTGATACCGCCAAAATAATCGCGCTTTACGAAAAAACACTGGCTTATATTCGCGCGCTGGTGCAATCGGTAGATTCAGTAAAACTAAAAGACGCGTTAGAGAAAACCGCGAAGAAATTGTTTTAGTCCTGTTTTTTTCTGTTGTAACTAAAGACACCATTGATTTTTATAGTAAACATTTAACATTAGAAACCTCGTAAAAATCAACCATTGATGTTTGCGTATTGAGTCCAAAAGGCAATAGTTTTCTCGTATTTCGCCTTATAACTTGTGGCATATTTATCAGGATAATTATCTTCCGCTCGACCACGCATGTCACATATTGCACTCAAAATACCTCTTGCTATATTAGGTGCAATCTGAAGCCTACAGGCATGTAGTTGTTCCGATTTGTTCTGTTTAAAAGGAACTTCATACTGAATATAATTCGATCTTAATAAACAATTACTATTAGTCTTTTCCAATTCCTTATAAGCGCTCGGAGTAATAACGAACCCAATCCACTCTTGACATTCAGCGTATTGATATGCGTCAATCAATCCCTGCCCAATAAAGATGGAACTTTTAATATCACCATAGAACTCACCAATCCCCAAAGCACCTCGCAAAGGTATCTGGTTGCGCATTGTTCTTATAAAAAAATGTCGGGCTGCTTGTTCTATCGCGACAAATGCTTCTACAGTATCATCTTGAGAAAAAAGCAAAAAAGTATCGGAAAACCATGCAATTGAAACTTTTTCAGGACAATATTCACCACTTGTTTCTAAGGCACTAATAACATCTTTATAATAATTTTTTACAAATATATCCAAATGGTTTCCGCGACGTTTATTGAAGTTATCTAGCATGTTCTTAAATCCTAAGATGTCGAAGTAAGCAATCCAGCGATTGCCATGTACTAAATCGTCTTTCAATCATTACCTCCAGTTTTTTAAATTTAAGATATCGTTTGGCCTATTATCCATGCGCATCTGCTTTATTAAGTCCCCTTTGTTTTAATTGACAAATAACAATATTTTTTAAATATCATATTTGGCGGCCATCAACATAGCGGTTATTTTTCATTTTGCTTTTGCGTCAAGTTGATGTATTTTATAAAAAACAAAGGCGTCAATCACCGAGAGGACTATAAGGAATATGGAAGCGCAAATAAATAAAATCGCGGAGATGATTATATCGTCAAAAAGAATCGTTGTTTTCAGCGGCGCGGGCATCAGCACGGAATCGGGCATACCGGATTTTCGCGGCCCGCAGGGACTCTGGACCAAAGTCGATCCCGATGACTTTACCATTGATAAATTTCTACGCTCGGAGGATACGCGCCGGCGGATGTGGCAGACTCTTAAAGATGGCGGGCTCATGTCCGACGTCCAACCCAACCGCGCGCACTACGCGGTGGCCGAGCTGGAAAAACTGGGGAAATTAAGCTCTGTCGTCACGCAAAACGTGGATAACCTGCATCAAAAGGCCGGTAACAGCCCGCATCTTGTCTACGAACTGCACGGCAATCTGCAAAGGATTGTCTGCATGCAGTGCCATAAGCGCTACCCGATTGAAATCGTCAAGGAGCGAACCCTTTCTGCGGATTGCATATTGAGCTGCGACTCCTGCAAGGGATTGCTCAAGCCGGATGTCGTCCTGTTCGGCGAAATGCTGCCGCAGGACGTTCTGGCTTGCGCGACGCAGGAAGCGAACAGCTGCGATTTTCTCATGGTCATCGGCTCCAGTTTGTTCGTTTATCCCGCCGCTTATATTCCGCTTTACGCGAAACGGGCCGGCGCAAAAATCGCCATAATCAATATGGGAGAAACACAGCAGGATGATATTGCCGACGTGCGTATCGACGCGCCCGCGGGAGAGGTCATGTCAAAAATTTTAGAAAGGCTAAAAGCTATTAGCATATAGGCTGTCAGGATATTTTGCTAAACGCTTAGTGTCCATGCATCTTGTCCTTCAGCCTATAGCCCTCTTTTTATGTGTCTAATTATTTTTGCCCTCGATGCCCATCCTTCATACAAGCTGATTGTGGCGGCCAACCGCGACGAATTTTATGACCGCCCGGCCTCACCCGCCGATTTCTGGAAGGATCATCCTGATATCCTGGCAGGGCGGGATTTAAAGGAAAAAGGCACGTGGCTGGGCGTCACCCGGCAGGGGAAATTTGCCGCGATTACCAATTATCGCGACCCTGCATCATTCATGTTCGACGCTGATTCACGCGGCAAACTCGTGAAAGATTTTCTTTGCGGCAAAAAAAGCGCGGAAAAGTTCATAGAAAAAATCAGCTCCCACGGTGCAAAATATAACGGTTACAATTTAATCCTGCAGGATAATGCTGGCTTTTATTATTATTCCAACCGCGGCGGACATAAACAAAAAATGCCGGCGGGTATTTACGGGATTAGCAATCATCTGCTGGATACGCCCTGGCCCAAGGTTGTCCGGGCGAAAAAATTAATGAAGGAAGCGCTGAAATATAAAGGCTCCGCGCTGGAGGACGTTCTGTTTGCTCTTTTAGCCGACCGGCATTTTCCACCGTTGGAAAAGCTACCTTCTACAGGAGTAGACAAAGACTGGGAAAAAGTTCTTTCGCCCATTTTTATTAAAAGTCCCAATTACGGCACGCGCTCTTCCGCCGTGGTGCTTGTCGGGAAAAATCGGTGTGTAACTTTTATTGAAAAAGTATTTGACCGCGGACATGAGCCGTGGCTCGTCAGCCGATTTCATTTCATTTTGGATAAATAATGGATGAACCAAACAGCAATGCCTATCCGGCAAGACCGATTATCGGCGTCGGAGCAATCGTCCAAAAAGACGGAAAAGTACTGCTCGTGAAGCGCGGCGTGGAACCAAGCTTGGGGCTTTGGGCGATTCCGGGGGGCACGCTGAAACTGGGCGAATCACTGCGCGAGTGCGCCGAGCGTGAACTGCTGGAAGAAACGGGCATTACGGCCAAAGCCGAAGAATGCATTTATGTTTTTGACTTTGTGGAGCGCGACGAACAGAAAAAAATTAAATATCATTTTGTGGTTGTTGATTTCGCCGCCGAATATATATTAGGCGAGCCTCAGGGAGCGGACGACGCGCTGGAAGCGCGCTGGTTTAGCCAGCGGGAATTAAACGATATTCCTGTTTCCAAAAACACGCTGGCGGCTTTGCGCTATCTTGGGTTTTTGACTTAATGTGTTAGTGTTTCGGCATATGTAGGGTAAACATCCAACAGGTACCCAAACGTCATGCCGGCGCAGGCCGGTATCCAGTCATTAAAATACTGGATTCTGGATCAAGTCCGGAATGACGATTATGAAAAAAAGAGGGACAAGATGAAAGTCGTTTATCACGAAGATTATAACGAAGTTTACACCTCCGACCCCGCCGCCGCCGCGGGAAGAATCCGCGCGGTGGAGCTAGCCCTCAAAGGCAAAGTAACTTTTATCGAGCCAAAACCGGCAACAAAAGAAGACATCCTGCGCGTGCACACGCCGGAGCATGTAAAAGCCGTGGAGCGCGAAGGCGTATATGAAATCGCGGCGTTAGCCGCCGGAGGCGCAATCAAAGCCGCAGAAATCGGTTTAACTGAACCTTGCTTTGCCTTAATCCGCCCTCCCGGGCATCACGCCTCGGCAAATAGCGCCTGGGGATTTTGTTATTTCAATAATATGTCCATTGCGCTGGAAAAATTAAAGCATCAGGGAAAAATCAAAAAAGCGTTCATTCTGGATTTTGACCTGCATTTCGGCGACGGCAATGTCAATATCTTGGCCAACAAAGGCTATGT
>JBBIHZ010000049.1:4768-10426 GCA_037446735.1 Deltaproteobacteria bacterium | reverse complement strand
TGCCGTTTTTTTGCCGCCGGAAATCGGCATAAAAGCTGATCCGCTCGCGCCGCCGCCGGAAGGCATCAAGCCCGAGTGGTATTTTCTTTTTATGCTGGAGACGCTCAAACTTTTCCCCGGAACGATTTACGGCTTCAACAGCGAGACAATTGCCATCATCTGCGTGGCCATCGGTATTATCTTTTTCTTTTTGATTCCGTTTCTGGACAGAAAGTCCAACCGCGGCCAGAAAAGCCGTTTATTCACGATTATTGCCGTACTTTACCTGATTTATTTTATAACCATGACTCTGATAGGCTTTTTGAGTTAGGAGCGCTTATGAACAAAATAATTTCATCTGTCATTGCGAATCCGCTCAAGCGGATGAAGCAATCTTTACTCTTGTCATTCCTTTCCTCTGTCATTGCGAGCGTAGCGAAGCAATCTCTATTTTTGTCATTGCGAGGTCGCACAATGAATGCAGCAATCTTTTTCTTTCTCACCATCCCCTCTTTCGCTTTAGCCGAAGAAAAAATCCCCGTCTTTCCGACATCGCCGGTTGAGGCCTACACAGTTTACGCAACGCTGGCCATCCTCTGGCTCGGCATCATTGGCTTAATTGTAATTATAAAAATGAAACTGAACGAAATCGAACGTATTCAGAAATTGGGGATTGATAATGAAGATACAAGCACACCGATTTTGGAGTAACGAAAAAATCAGCCGGAGCATAGCGATCTGCTGGATTGATTTGTAAGCGCGTAATTTAACTATCTCAGGCATTCATTTTTTTTGCCGACTTTGCATGAAATAGCGATCTAGGTTATTCATCATCTGAGTGAGAGAGTCTGCTAATGCATCATCCCATGTTTTTCCCATGACGCTATATCCCCGGCCCGCCCCTGCAACAGCAGCGATAGGTGCGACTGGCGTAAGCACCCACACGGCAATACCCACGGCTATTATGGAGCCTTTCTCCGCTCCGGTGATCTTGTTTTCTGAACTTCCTTTTGTCGCGACATTCAGAAGTAGCCTCCTAGAAGGGTCCAAGAGATCGTAATCAATGTTTACGTTGTATTTCCAATCCGAGAAGGCGGAACTTCCCCAATCGAACTTGTGCTCTCTGAGTTTTACAACAAGATAATAATCATGAATCGCCGGTCCTGCAGGATAATCGTTAGCAAGATCAACGGTTTCAAACATTGCCCGCATCGCTGTTATAAGATTGGCAGAAATGGATTCGCCCGCTGCAAACGAAAGCGTGTCAGCAAGTGCTCCGGGCTTGTGATGGATTACCAATTCGGCTAATTCTTTATTAATTATCACAAGGACCTTCTTTGGTATTTTTCGCTCTATAGGTTTCTGAATTTGAAGATTCATTGAAAGCGGAATAGTATGAGTGCAACTGACCGTGAAAATAATTAGCACTAAAAAAAGTAAAGTTATTTCTGCGATGCGATGGCTTTTCCTAACTTTATAATCCTCCCCCAAATATTTTTATCAGCTGACATTGTTTATATGGATCGGTTATAATATTTCAAACACCGACAGCGCTGTCGGCCTGACACCCCTATAAAAAATTCATGATTTTAAATACAATAGATTATTATTAAACAATAATCAACTTATTTAATTTTTTATCTGGATTGCAGCAATATCAAAACCAATATACTGAATTCTTTTGCTCGCTGGCAAAACACCGAGGCAATCTTAGCCCGAATAATGAGAAATTACACACCATCGGGAAGCTTCGATTGCATAATTTTCCTGCGATTTAACTTGCGCCCGTCCACGATAAAAGTTCCGTCGCCAACCGCGTGAATGGTTCTTTTCTCTTTACGGGAAGTATCGCAGTAAGCGGCTACTGCCTCCAAAACCACAATATTGTGTCTCTTGATAATATCGATGACTTTGCATTCAATATTGGCGAGGCATTCCTTAATCAGGGGCGCTTTGACATGTTTTCCCTTCACGGGAGTCAGCCCAAACTTTTCGAATTTGTCAGTGTCGGCGCCGGAACATATTCCAACACCTACAACTTTATCAATAAGGTCAACCGTGGGAATAGCGAGCACGCATTCTTTTGATTTACGCAGCGCAGCGAAGGAGTAGTTCCAGGGCCCCGTGGTTATGGCAAATTGCGGCGTGAAGTCCACCACCATGGTCCAGGAAATGGTCATGACGTTTTTCTTCCTGCCATCGTTTGTCGTGACGAGAACAACCGGCCCTGATTCCAACAGCGTAAACGCCTTGCTGAGCCGCATTTTTTTCATCATTTATTCTTCTTCTCAAATTTTCCCGTTATCACATTGTACAGCCACGCGAATATCGCCCCGCCGATCAAGCCATCAACCAATCCCCAACCCAAAAGGCTATGCCCCATAAAATCGCGCACGTCAGAGCAAACGCTTTCACGTTTAACTTCATAAGCCCCCCCTATTTCGCCTTGATAGTTATTTATTCTTTCCTTTGTCTTTTTTACTTTTATCTTTGTTTTTTCCCTTTTTTCCTTTTCCGGAATCTCCGTATAAATCATCGCCTCGTTTCAGCGCGTGGAATTCTTTTGAACCTGGTTTGATGCCCAGACTTTTGGCGACAACACCCCAGCCCTTGCCCTGGTTCGCCTTGTAATTCTGCATAACATCGTCGATCGGCCGGCCGGACATTTCTCCCAGGCGCAGGGCGACATAAGCGTCCGCGGCCTTGGGAAAGTTGCTGATCACCGCTTCAACCTGCGCGGGCCCGATATTGAAACGCGCGGCAAGTTTCGCGCGGAAATCGACAAAATTAGCTTCCGCCCGCTCGTTAAAACACGGCATCCAGTTAAAATCCGCTGCGAGCACCGAAATAGGAACAGATAAAAATATCATCGCGATGATGATGGCCTTGAATTTGGATTTCATCACAAATCTCCTGTTATATTAAATTTGAATTATTTTTTGAGGCGCATCCCGCGTCAATGCCGCGGAATACGCCTCTTTCTGATTTCGAGATGAACTTATATTATTTCATGCCGACGGGTACAGTCATGCCCAACGCTTCCATTCCCGCAACCAGCTTGTCTTTGGCGGCGGTTCCCGCGGCCACGGCATCAGCGACTTTCCCGGCCTTGTAGCTGTCTTCCGCCTTGGTCCACTCTTCTTTGGCGCCGGCCAGTCCCGCTTTTACGCCTTTAAACGCCTCAGTGGAAACGCTGGTGGGAAGCTTGGTGGCCTGAGAAAGAATATCCACTCTGCTCTGCAGAGCTTTCATCATTTCGGGCACGCCCGCGCTTAACGCGGCCCACTTAGCCGCCGCTTCCGGCGATTCTTTTTTACCGCAGGAAACCAAAACAAGGGATGCTACAAAGAGACAAAGCACCAAACAAATAATTCTTTTTTTCATAATATTGTCCTTTCTTTGCATTTATTGTTGGGGAGAGAAATTTCTCCATTATACCCGTGGATGTTTATTTAATTTCTCAAGGAATTTTCAGTTTCTGCCCGACCTTTATCTTGTTCGGATCTTTCAGAATATCCGTGTTCGCTTCAAATATTTTTTTATAGAGCTTTCCGTCACCATAAAAATTTTCCGCGATTTTCCAGAGGGTATCTCCTTTTTTTACCTCGTAATACTGGGTAGCATCAAACTGGTTTTCGGCCACTTTGTTCACCTCCTTTCGGGTTAAATTTTTAAACGATTAATATTATTAAAGTTTTCAGATATTACTATCTGCTTCTTTAAACGGTGCGATTGATTTCTATGTGTTACTTTCTATTGATTGAATTGGTTAATTTTTCAAGGTTTATTTTCAGGGAATCCACGTCCATTATCTGGCTTGTAAATTCTCCACGACCCGGCTCTTTTATCCTGATGCGATATTTTTCGCCTTTGAGAGACGCTTTTTCACCCGTTATGGCCAAATTTTTCATGTCGGCTATTTCCACAATACGCTGAGGTAAATAGTACCCAATATAAAGCCTGTCATCTTTTACGCTCGCGGTATAGAAATGAACCCATGTATCGCGGTACGCGTAAAGAATTATGGCGATGATCACGCAAATCGCGGCCAGTTTGGGCACAAAATTGGAGACGGGAGCAACGGTGCTGCCGTATTGTGTGGTTGACGGCTCTTCTTTCCTGAGCATGAAGTAAAGCACGATGCCTACGGCAACGGCTATAAGCGAGAAGATGCCAAAGTAAAAGTAGAAATATTTAGGATCGATAGAAAATATGAGATCATTCATGTGCTCAGCTCCATGATGTCTAATCAGATTTTTTCATATCTTACTTTTTTGCGGTTAACGGTTCTCAAATATTTTACTTTGGGATGCCCGAAAACGAGGGAAAAAATGACGGCTTCGCCTTCCTTCAGCTCGATTTTTTTCTTTAACTCATCCGAAACGGCAAAAGCAAAAGTGCCGAAACCCATTAAACAGGCCCCCAGACCTAGCGCGTTAATCATCAACTCCAGATGGCCGATATTGAAACATCCGTCCACTTCATTGCAGGCGCGGCTTATCACCAAAAGCGCGTGCGGCGCGCCATGAAATAAAAGGTCTCTTTTGCTTTTCTGATATACCTGATGCCACAGCTTCCAGGTCCCCTGAAAATCCAGGTATTGATAAGGCACGCGCATCGCTTTTTTATCCACCTGAGAAATATCGAGCTCGGCCAGCGTTTTTAAGGCGATGGGCGTTATTTCCCGCAGCGTTTCTTTGCTCAGGACAATATAGCGCAGGCCCTGCATGTTCGCGCCTGTCTGTGTGTAGCGCCCCATTTCCATTATTTTGGCGATATCCGCATCACTTACCGGTTCATCGGTATACTGACGCACGCTTCTGCGGAATTTAACAAAATTTAAAAGCTTCTGCGGATCCATCTGAAATTTTTTCGGATCATATTCAATAATTTCCGTCGGGTCATAATCTCCCAGCAGAGTTATGGCTTTCTGCTGGCAGACAGCGGTGCAATGGCCGCATTCTAGACACCATTTCCCGGCAGTGGCTTTGCCCTCAATAACTTTGATGGACGCGAAAGGACAATCCGCCGCGCAAGTACCGCAGCCTATGCATTTTTCCACATCAATTTTAATCATAATTTTATCCTTATATAACCGAAACAATTGTTTTATTTCAGTATCTACATGATTTTAATTTCCGCCCAGCTTAATTACTTCCTGAAGGATTTCCGACAGTTTTCCTTTCGCGCCGAATTGCCATTTGCCTAAAAGCTCCAAATCATGCACAACCCATTTGCCGTTCTCATTAAGCAGAACCACCCTATCCTGCCATTGGACAATTTCTTTTTTGCCATAGGGATTCTGGTATTCCAACTTTATTAAAAAAGATTGGCCTTTTATGGAAATTAACCTGTGCGCGCCCTCAAAAAGCGAGAAAAAAAGGCTGCCTTCCATAATTGGCGGCACGGCTCCCTTTGTTTTTCGATAATATTTGTCTTCAGCTTTTCTTGCCTGAAGCAATAAGTTCTTAAAAGATACGGAAATGAAAGGAGATAACTTTTCTATTTCTTCTTTTTCGGGGATGCCGTCATTTTTGAGATTTAGCACCGCGTTATAGAAATTTCTTATTGCGATAATTTGCTCCGCTTGCGTTTTATCTGTCAGCGAACAGGATAATAAAAAAAGCAAAACCAGAGTAATTGCGAAATATTTTCGAAGCATGTCCATTTCTACTTTTG
>JBBIHZ010000049.1:0-4758 GCA_037446735.1 Deltaproteobacteria bacterium | reverse complement strand
TTTGCCTGAATTTTATTATTTTTTTCTAATTTTTTACGATAATTTATGCTTGAAGCACTACTTTAATGTTACTGGCTAATTAGCATAACTAAAAGGATATTAACTATTTTTGTTCTTTGGGCAGCAACGGTTCGATGATTTTTACCGGCAAGTTAAGGGTTCTTTGCATTACTCCCAATAAACCAGCGCCCACCGCAGTCGGTGAAAGAACGACGATATCCGGATCCTCTAAATTGCCGGTAACGCGCAAGGGAATTGAAATGAGCGTTCCCTGCAGGATATATCTTATGCCGGGAATTTTACTTACCAGAAAATCGATTGTTTTAAACGGGGCTACCAGCACCGTCAGTTTTATCCGATTAGTCACCAGATCAATTTCTCCCTGTCCGACGAGCTGCATTGTTTTGCCGTCGACGATGGCTTCCTGGATATACAGCACGCCGCCGCGGATATCACTTTTGATGTTTACGCTGTTATAGGCGAATCCCTGTGTTCTGAAATCGAGCAGCTTTCCGCGCAAAAGTTCCGTCACATTCAAAAAAGCGAATATTTTTGCCAAAAGAGGAAATTTATAAATAACCCCGTCCTTGGCTCTTAATTGTGCATTGCCCTGCAGGGCTCTTTTTAATTCTGATGATGCGCCTCTGGAATTCAGCAACGCGTTAAAATCATAGTTGCCGGCAATACGCAGATTCTTTTCAAAAAAACAGTCAAGTGCGTTCTCCAGTTGGTCAGACGACCCGGCGGGCTGAAAATTAAAACTCACATCTTGCTTGCCAAAGACAATTCTGCCGGGAATCGCGATACCGCACATAAACGCCCTGTTAAAAACCAGATGAACATCTTCTTTATTGATTGAAACGGCGGCGTTGACCGGCTGGGCGCTGTAGCGTCCCCATTTTACCGTGGGCGTTGAAATCCGGATAATGCCACGCACTATCGGTTTTATCTCTGGCAGAAATGATTGCTTTTTCTCAGAAGGGTTGAGTATTTTTTCAAAATTATCGATTATTGTGCTTACGTTTATCGCGTCTGATTTTACATCAATATTCAGACCAAGGCCTGCCGCCGCGGCGGTTATTGAACCTATCGCGTCAAGATTATTCTCTCCCCAGCTTAATAGAGCTTTTTCGATATTTATTTTCGCCTTATCAGCACTGATAACGGCATGGCTGAACTTCAAAGGAACTTCAGAGGGAAACGGCAAAATGAAATCCTTCCCCTCCAGCTTTCCTTCCATTTTCGATCTTTCATATTTATCCATGAATAGCTTGACGCTTAAATCACCCTTTACCCATCCGCGCCGGAATGATTCTTTCGCAAACATTCGGTTGAAAGTCTGCTCATTTAAATTTCCCTTGAAGGTAAGATCAATGATCCGGGGGGACATATTAAAGGTTATATCCGCCCGCGATTCTTCATCGCGTATGATTAATTTGTTTACATCAAAGGTAACGGGGCTTTTGCTGATATCCAGATAAATATTCGGGCCTTCATGTATCAGCGCCGAACCGTAAGCGTGAAGTTTTTTATCCTTTTCCCACAGGATATGCGCGTTTTTGATTTTTAAAGGACCGCGCAGGGTTTCTTCCGGAGGCAAATTCAATTTCCGCGCTATCCAATTTAGTGTTTCATCACCGGCGGTTCCTTCAATATTGACATCCGCCGCATAGATGGACTTCTGTTCGCTTTCCAGCCGGGCGGATAAATTGAATTTCGAATCAAACATTGCCACGTTAAACTTATCAAAATCAATTTTCCCTTTACTCGCGTTTAATTTGCCGTGCTTGACTTTTATCGTGCCGGGTAACGCCGACGAGCCCAGCACCACTCCTTCCGCTGAGCCTTTTGTTACAATATCCCAATTTTGCGGCAGCAAAAGCTGCCCCGACAAATCAAGAGAGGAAAGGACGACTCTGCCTTTAAGGTTGGTAACCGGGCCGAAGACCTGGCGCGTGTTTTCAAATACCGAAAATTTCCTGTATATGTCATCTAAAATCAGAACAATTTTTCCTGTTTTAAGTTCGGCGTCATATTCGTCTTTTAATTTTATCCGACCCGAGCAATTATAAACTGATGATTCCCCCAACAATGCCGAAATATTATTCAGATAAAGTGTTTCGTTTTGCGCGGAAAATCTGCCTACCAGAGATATCTCGCCCATATTGGCCATTTCCCCTTTTATCCTGATTCTTATCTCCTCGGGCTCCAGGGCAAAGAGTAAATTTAATTTGCTTATTTCAGTCAACTCATCATTATTTTTCCGGATAATGATGTTTCCTTTTTCTACGACACAAACGAGACCGGGTATCTTTTTGCGGATTTCATCAAGCGCGCCATTTGTTTTTTCAATGATACCCTTTGCGGAATATTCTTTTTTCTCTTTCGGCGCATTTACATTGATATGCAGGACAATCGCCGGCTTCCTGAGTGTGAATTTGGCCGCTTCGAACTTTCCGGTTAATATTTTTGGGAAATGGGGATGGATTTGCAGCGACTGGGCTTTAACGCTTACTTTGCCCGGTGTCACAAAATCCACATTTTTTAAAAGAATGCCGGCGGATGGTATTATACGAAGCGATGCCCGTTCATAGAGGATCGCGCCTTTAAACACTGTTTCTATGCTTTTTCTCACGGAATTCTGAAAAGACTCCGTCCCGGAATAAACATAAACAAAAAGCAAAAGACAGACAAACAGTAAAAGAATTACTCTTGTCGCCCAAACAAGTATTTTTGTCATCATTTTTTTGTAAGACATTTTTTATCTATAAATTTCAAAAATAATACCCTGCGCTTTTCCGTTACATTTTACGCAGCTCTTTTTTCAATATTTTCCCGACCAATGTTTTGGGCATTTCCTTGAGTATGATCAATTCCTTGGGCATAAAGAATTTTTTCAGCCTTTCCCCGCAATATTGCATTATTTCATCGGAATGTGCATTTCTCCCGGCTTTCAATACGACAAACGCCTTGATATCTTCGCCGTATATCTTATCCGGCGTGCCGATACAGGCTGCTTCCGCCACGCAGGGATGAGCATACAATATTTCTTCTATGGCCCGGGGAGAAATGTTTTCTCCACCTTTGATAATAATATCTTTTTTACGGTCAGTAATAAAAAAATATCCGTCTTCATCCTGATAACCGATATCACCTGTATGCAGCCAGCCGTTTCTGAACACTTCGGCGGTGGCTTCCGGCTGTTTCCAATATCCCTTCATGACCATGGGACCTTTCAAAACTATTTCGCCTTCTTTGCCTCTGGCGGCTTCATTACCGTCTTCATCAAATATTTTCATTTCCATGCCGATCATGGGTTTGCCTATAGAGCCAACCTTTTTGAGCCCGTATATCGGATTAACGGAGTTGTTGGCGCAGGCCTCCGTCAAGCCCCAGCCTTCTGCGATTTCTCCGCCGAATTTTTCCTTAAATTGCATCCATGTATCAATTGATAATGGAGCAGAGCCGCAGATAAAATGCTTCACGGAACTCAAATCATATTTCTTGTAATTCGGATAATTCAACATATGATTATACATCGTCGGAACTGCCGCCACGCTGGTTACTTTATACTTCTCGATGGCGGAAAAAAGCTTCTCCACATTAAACTGTCGCAGAATAACCGTTTTTCCGTGCGTGCGCAAATTAGTGGAATTCATCACGCCGATCCCGTAAGAATGGCACAACGGAAGCATGGCCACGTTCACCGCGTCCATCGGATAACTGTTTGTTTCCTGTACTTTCAGCGCCGTGTAATAAAGCGCGTAATGCGTCTGCATCACGCCTTTGGGCCTGCCGGTCGTGCCGGAGGTGTAAACAAGAGTGGCTATTTCGTCATTTTCTGTATTGATAATATCCAGATCATCCTGAGAATCCCTGAGAAGTTCTTGATAAGATAATGCCCTGCCGGGTTCTTCTTCTGTCAGGACTATTACATTCTGTATCTCAGGCGAGGCCAACCTTGCCTGATTGACTTTGTCCATGTATTCCTGCACGGTAATGATCACTTTGGCGCCGGAATCCTCATAAATATAAGCTGTTTCTTCAACACCAATCTGATAATTTATGGGCACGGCAATCGCGCCGATCTTCCATATCGCCTGGAATGACTGCAAGACTTCCGGAGAGTTCGGCATCTGCAAAATTACCCTGTCCCCTCTCTTCACTCCTAATTTTTTCAACGCGTTGCCTAATTTTCGCGCGGCTCTATCCATCTGCACATTGGTGTATTCTCCACCCTCATAAATAATGCTTACATGCTCATCTACAGATAAACTGGTCAACGCTAAGCGTGCAATATTCATCTTACAGATCTCCCGTAGTTTGTATTTTCCTTGAATATAATAAGATTGGAGATGAACTTAATTGATTATTTTGTGATTTGTCAATGCAATAAACCAGGTGGAATATACACATTTTCGCATTAATCAGCTTTTTTCAGAGAGCTTTTTCAATTGCTTATTTATCCATTCCTGAGCTGATTTTCGGTCATTGAATATTTCTGTTTTATAGCTGAACTAGCCCCCAAATGAACCGGACACCTTGAATCTGGAAATAGGTTGTAGGAATAGATATAGTTTTATGGCTGCAAACAGAAAGAAGGTGTTTATGGGAACGGTAGAAGTCGTTGTGGGAATGCAGCGAAGACGGCGTTGGTCCGTGTCGGAAAAGCGTTCCATGGTCCGGGAAGCAGAACAACCGGGAATGTGTAAAAGTTACCATCTTCCCATACAGTTTTATTAAGGTATTGGCAGTCAG
>JBBIHZ010000048.1:5150-10595 GCA_037446735.1 Deltaproteobacteria bacterium | reverse complement strand
GCAGTATATATATTTCGGAAGGCTGTTTGCCGAATTTTTTGGCAAACAAAATCAGTCGGGATGATGCTTCGCGCACCTGACCGACGCTGCCGGGCGCGGACATCAGCTCTGATGAATAAAGAGTCTGAATGGAGTCAATCACGACAATGCCGGGAGAAATATTTTTTATCTGTTCCAGAATTTTCTCCAGCGATACCTCCACCAGTACCAGCAAATCCCTGGCGGAGGCGTCGATACGCTGGCCGCGCATTTTAATCTGGCTGGCCGATTCCTCGCCGGAGATGTAAAGGACTTTCTGTCCGGTTTGGGCCAGGTTGTGCATCATCTGCAGCATCAGCGTGGATTTGCCGATACCCGGTTCGCCGCCGATTAATACGGCCGAGCCGCCGACAACGCCGCCGCCCAAAACGCGGTCGATTTCGGCGATTCCGGTAGCCAGTCGCCGGCCTTCCGTGACGGGTATTTCTTCAATCGGCAGGGGTTTGCCGCCGAAATTCATCTCGGCGCGGCTGCCGGAATCGGCGGGCGTGACCAGTTCTTCGGCAAAACAGTTCCATCCCTCGCAGGAAGGACACTTGCCCAGCCATTTGGGCGACATATAACCGCAGTGCTGGCAGAAAAAACTGGTTTTTGCTTTTTTCAAGACTAAATACCCCGGGATTTGCCTGAAAGGAGAGCACACTTTTTTAAGGCGTGTCAATACTTATAAAATAAAGGTATAAACGCGAAGAATGCCTGTAATCGTTTTGCCACTTTACAAAGATAGGGGAAGATAGGGGAAAAACTTTTTTTGAAAAGAAGCAAGGAGGAGAAGATGAATCTTGACCGCTATTTTGAAGAAGTCAAAGGCGTTGGTGTCCTGGCAACGGCGGATAAAAACGGCAGGGTTAACGCCGCCCTTTACGGCCGTCCACATTTTTTTGGCGATGATACCGTGGCCTTTATCGCCGCCGAAAGGTTGACCCGCGCCAATTTGCTCTCCAACCCTCATGCCGTTTATCTTTTTAAGGAGACGGATAAATACGAAGGCAAGCGCATGTATTTGACAAAGATTCGCGAAGAAAAAGATTCGCCGCTGATTGATGAAATACGTCGCAAAAAGTATGAGGAAGCGGAAGGCAAACACAAAACCGGCCCCAAATATCTGATTTATTTTAAGCTGGATAAAGTTCTCCCGCTCATCGGGAAGGAAAAAGATTAAAATTTTATCTCTGGCGCGGAGGTGGAAAATGAAAGTTTTCATGACGGGCGGCACAGGGCAGGGTTTGTCGGCACCTATCTGGCGTAGCGCCTGCTCCGGGAAGGGTGACAGGTTTCCATTCTTGCGCCTAATCCGGATGGTTCGGAGGCAAGGCTGCCGCAAGTTTCGTATATCGCGGGCAATCCGACCATTAAAGGCAGTTGGCAGGAAGCTGTAAGCAAACATGATGTCATCATTAATCTTGCCGGCGCTTCCATTTTCAGCCGCTGGACACCGGCGCAAAAGAAAATTTTGCGCGAAAGCCGCATCAGCACGACGCGCAATCTGGTCGAAGCTCTGCCGGCGGACGCGAGCAGCATTACTTTTTTCAGCGCATCCGCGGTAGGTTACTATGGTTTCCATGAAGATGAAGAATTAACCGAAGCATCGCCTGCCGGTGACGACTTTCTGGCGCGGCTGGCCTTGGATTGGGACAGGGAGGCAATGCGCGCCGCGGCGAAGAAAGCGCGTGTTGTGATCACGCGCTTTGGCATAGTGCCGGGTAAAAACGGCGGCGCCCCGGGAAAGATGATCCCGCTTTTTAAATATTTTCTGGGCGGGCCTTTGGGAAACGGCAGACAGTGGTTTTCCTGGGTGCACATGGAGTATCTGGCGGTGGCTTTTGCCGGCGCGCAAAGAAATTTCCGGCCAGGTGAATATCTGCTCGCCTCAGCCGGTGCGCAATAAAGATTTGGGCAAAGCGCCGGGTAAGGTGCTGCGCCGTCCGTCCTTTCTGCCCGCGTCGGGTTTTATGATAAGGCTTATTTTGGGTGAATTCGGTTCGGTCCTGCTCAAAGGCCAGCGGTTTTTGCCGCAGCGTCTTACCGAAGCCGGTTTTAAATTTAGTTATCCGGAAATTGAAGCCGCGCTGAAAACCATCATCGCCGAGGGATAAATCTCAATAGTATTCCTGTATTTATTTAAAGGGACGGATTTTTATCTTCTAGCGCAGCCGTTTTTGCGGTTTCTATAATATAATGATTTTATTTAAGAAAAATAAAGGTCAAGGGTCATTTTGAATTTTCTTGAGTAAAAAATTCAATACTGATATGAATAACTGGTTTTGAAATTTATTTTTAAGGATGTTGAGTATGCAAAACGCAAATTTCAGTTCAGGTCCCTGCAGCAAGAGGCCGCAATGGCAGTTGGATGTTTTAAAGGACGCGCCCGTGGGACGATCGCACCGCTCCGCGTTGGGCAAGGAAAGGCTGGTTAAAGCCATTAATGAAACAAGAAAAATTTTGAAAATCCCTTCAGATTATCTTGTCGGTATTCTGCCTGCCTCGGACACCGGCGCTTTTGAATGCGCCATGTGGTCGCTTCTGGGTCCCAGGCCGGTTACCGTTTTAGTTTGGGAAAGTTTTTCCGAGGGATGGGCAACGGACGTGAACAAACAGCTTAAACTCAATCCTGCCATCATCAAAGCCGATTACGGGAAAATTCCCGATCTGACGAAAGTGGACTGGAAAACGGATGTTGTTTTTGTGGCCAACGGCACCACCAGCGGCGTGCGTATTCCTGATTGGAACTGGATTCCCGCCGACCGCGAGGGGCTTTCTTTGTGCGACGCGACCAGCTACGCGTTTGCCAACGATATCGACTGGAGCAAAATTGATGTCCTTACCTTTTCCTGGCAGAAATGTCTGGGCGGCGAAGCGGCGCACGGCATGATGATCATGAGCCCGAAAGCCGTCGCCCGTCTGGAGTCTTACACACCGCCCTGGCCGATGCCCAAAATCTTCCGCCTGAAAAAAGGCGACAAGATCAACAAGGCCATATTTGACGGCGACGTCATCAACACGCCTTCGATGCTGTGCGTGGAAGATTATCTGGACGCGCTGGACTGGGCCGCCAAAATCGGCCTTGATGGTTTGTTCAAAAGAAGCCGCGCCAATTTGAAAGTTGTGGAAGATTGGGTAGCCAAAACCGACTGGATTGAATTTCTGGCTGATGACCCGAAAGTGCGTTCCAACACCTCCGTTTGCCTTTCGGTGACTCACCCGAAAGTCGCGTCGCTCGACGCTGACGCGAAAAGCAAGTTTCTTAAAAGCATCGCTTCCGAGCTCAGCAAAAAAAATATCGCGCACGATATCAATTCTTATAAGGACGCGCCCGCCGGTTATCGTTTCTGGTGCGGCCCGACCATCGAAGAGGCGGATCTGAAGACGGCGCTGGCGGAACTGGAAAAAGTCTTTAACGAAAAGGTCAAGGCCCTTTAATTTTGGGGAAATGCAAGGCAAAATCACGGGAATTACCTGACGTAATTCCCGTTTCTATTAAAATACAAGAAAGAATATACGCATGGCTAATGTTGTGGTTGTAGGCACTCAGTGGGGAGATGAGGGCAAGGGTAAAGTCGTCGATCTTTACGCCGAAAAAGCGGATGTGATCGCGCGTTTTCACGGCGGAAACAACGCCGGGCACACCCTGGTGGTTGGCGGCAGAAAAACTATTCTGCATCTTATTCCTTCGGGTATTCTGCATGATAACAAAATCTGTATTATCGGCAACGGTGTTGTTGTTGATCCGGAAGTTTTGCTCAAGGAAATTGATGAATTGAACGAGGGATCTCTTTTCCCGGCGGGAACCAAACTGATTGTCAGCGAAAGAGCCCACCTGATTATGCCTTATCACCGCAGCATTGATCTGGCGCGCGAGGCGCACGTCTCCGGCAAGAAAATCGGCACCACCGGCCGCGGCATTGGTCCGGCTTATGAAGACAAGGTCGCGCGCACCGGCATTCGCGTGATTGATCTCTATAATGAAGAAATTTTCCGGGAGAAACTGCGCCGCGCTTTGGAGGAAAAAAACTTTTTGCTTAAAGGATTGTTCGGGCAGAAGCCGCTCGACGAAAACGAAATTGCGCTGCAATATCTCAATTTTGCCAAAAAGCTCAAACCGTATGTTGACGATACTTCATTGGTTTTAGATAAAGCAAACCGCGCGGGAAAGAAAATCCTTTTTGAAGGGGCGCAGGGTTCCCAGCTTGATGTTGATTACGGAACGTATCCGTATGTCACTTCCTCCAATACCACTGCGGGCAACGCCTCGTGCGGCAGTGGCGTGGGAGTGGGCGCCGTAAATAAAGTGGTGGGTATTTGCAAGGCATACACAACGCGCGTGGGTGAAGGGCCGTTTCCCACGGAATTGCACGATGAAATCGGCGAGCACATGCAGAAAGTCGGGCAGGAATTCGGCGCCACCACCGGCAGAAAGCGCCGCTGCGGTTGGCTGGATATGGTGCTGGTAAGGCAGGCGGTGCGTGTTTCCGGAATCAACGCGCTGGCGATTACCAAACTGGATGTTCTGACCGGCCTGAAAAAAATTAAAATGTGTGTCGGTTATAAAACAGACGGCGTGGAATTTACTGATTCTGTGCCGGCTGATCTGCGCGTTCTTGCCCAGTGCCGGCCCGTATATGAAGAGTTTGACGGATGGCGGGAGGATATACTGCCGGCGCGCAAGATGAAGGATCTGCCGCCCAACGCGCAAAAATATCTGCAGCGCCTGGAGGAACTGGCCGGGGCAAAGATGGCCTTGGTCTCCGTGGGTTCCGGCCGCGAGGAGACAATTTTACTGCGGGATCCTTTTGCTGATTGAAATTGCTTCAGTTTACCCTTGACACTTCACCGACTTGCTGTTAATAGGGCACGTCCTAAAGAACCGCACAAGTGGGCCGTTAGCTCAGCGGTAGAGCAGCGGACTTTTAATCCGTTGGCCGCGGGTTCAATCCCCGCACGGCCCACCAGAAAAATAAGAAGCCCCTTAAGGGGGCTTTTAAATGCCACCTCCCGCCAAATACAATCAATGTCTAAAAAGCATCATTTTTTGCACAATAGGATGTCCAAGATTTTCTTGACACATGCAAATGCCCACTTTATACTTCCACTCGCAAGACCAATGGTTCTTGTTGCAAACCATGAAAATATTTGTTTTGGATTTCGGATGCGCAAAGTAAGTATTCGATTTTATCGTAATACTCTCTAAACATGCAGAAAAAATAGGAGGCATTTTATGTACCGGATTGATTTGCTGAACAAGATTTCGGAAAAAGGTTTAAGCATTTTTACCGATAAATATGAGTATCGCGCCGAAATACCCGATCCGGACGGAATCATGGTGAGAAGTAAGGAAATGAAAGACATGGCTCTTCCCGCCAGCGTGAAAGCAATCGCCCGCGCCGGCGCCGGCGTCAATAATATTCC
>JBBIHZ010000048.1:0-5134 GCA_037446735.1 Deltaproteobacteria bacterium | reverse complement strand
AGAAGGGCATTGTTGTTTTTAATACACCTGGAGCAAATGCCAACGGCGTTAAAGAGTTGGTTATTTTGGGCATGATTATGGCGGCGCGTCATGTTGCAGATGGCGTTGTCTGGGCCAAGAGTCTTGTGGGCGAGGGAGATAGAGTGCCTGATCTAATCGAAAAGGGGAAGGCAAAATTTGTAGGCACGGAAATTCAGGGTAAAACCCTGGGCATGGTGGGCCTGGGTGCCATTGGAACTCTGGTAGCCAACGCCGCGGAAGGTTTGGGCATGGAAGTTATGGGATATGATCCTTTTCTGTCTATTGAGGCGGCGTGGAAACTTTCCCGAACCATCAAAAAGGCCCCGAACCTGGACCGACTCCTGGCGGAATCTGATTACATTTCGCTGCACATACCCCAGAACAAGGACACGAAGGGTTTTATTAATTCCAGTAAGTTTGCGCTGATGAAAAAAGGTGTTGTGCTCTTGAACTTCGCCCGGGGCGGTCTTGTGGACACGGGTGCCTTGAAAAAAGCGGTCGCCGACGGCATTGTGGGGTGTTATGTGACAGATTTCCCCGATGAAGAGGTAATCAAAACCGATAAGGTCATCGCCATTCCGCATTTGGGCGCTTCCACTGAAGAATCCGAGGAAAACTGCGCGATTATGGCCGCGCTGCAGCTGATGGACTTTTTGGAAAACGGCAATATCAAAAATTCGGTCAATTTTCCCGAGTGCAGTCTCGATAGAAACGGGAAGAAGCGAATAGCGATTTCCAACCAGAACACTCCTGGCATGATTGAAAAAATAACCGGCCTGCTGGCGGAAAACAAACTAAACGTCGCGAATATGATTAATAAGAGCAGGGGAAATCTGGCCTACAACATCATCGATTTGGAAGGCGATGTGAGCGATGCCCTCATCAAGAAAATTCAGGCAATTGATGGAGTGATTAACGTCCGGGTGCTTTAAGCATCGCAGCTTTTTGTGGAAATTTCAATTTAATTTAAGGATAGCGCTGATCAATAAAAAAGGCCTTTCGGCAAAAGCCGAAAGGCCTTTTTTATTCCTGTTGCAATGTGGATGGACAGTTGTTAATTGTCGCATAAAATATCTATGCCATCCCGTCTCGAACGGATAAATCAATTAAAAAATAATAATCTGAGACGTGGGAGATTTGATAAAACTTATTATATAAAATTGATTTTCGGCTTGTGGGTGGTATGCGCGGGAAGAAAATGGTCTTTTATAAAAGATCATTTTCTCGGAGATCTGCGCCTTATTCTAACGGTAACAGGAATATCACATGACACTGCGGCGTGAAAAACAAAAGTATCAAACGTAAACACCATCGCTATTTGACCTGAGCTAAGAATCCGCATAAACTGATAGGAGCTGTATCTGCTACGCCAGTCTTCATAGGAAGATCCGATTTACGAGGGAACGTCTTTTAGGGCATCGTCTTTGCCGCCTACAAGGCAGAGGGTGAAGCCAAATTAGTCAGCATACTGTCTGGCTCGTAAAGCTAATTGATTAATATCAGAGCTTCTGACGCGGAACCAGTCTGAATCGACATAGGGCGAAAGAATCACCTTGCTTGCCACATATCGATTGTGTGCGACGGCAGGTTTCCAAGGCGCAAAGTCAAAATTATCCAGAATGCCGATCGCTAAACACTCGGCAAGGGCATGAACTATGGCTTCGGAATACCCATGCCGCATATTTCTGGCCAAAAGATTAATGGATATAATGTTGGCATTGGTTTTGGAAGATGTTTCATAGAATAGCTAATCCCTTGTAACGAGGCAATCGCATTCAAATATTCTTTCGTTACTTACTGTCTGCGCTCCGGAAAATACTCTGTCATAACCGGAGTTGGCCTGATATGCGTTTCAAGTTCATTTTGGACAAAGCGAAGAGCCGGTTCGAAAAGCAGCTGGTCACCTAGGTGAATAAAAAGGGGATTATCAAGATAAAAGCCGATTTTTTTCAGACGTTCACATTTTCTACGCATAACTTTTATAAAATTCGAAGATTCCGTAAATATAGCTTGGCGAAATCTCTGCCGAATCTTTCTTGTTAGATAAATTGCGCGATGCATTTAATCCCTTGGATGCCTAGTCAATAAACAGCACTTTTTTATTATCCGTCTCGTAAGGCACTGCAACATATTCTTTTATCTGTTTTTTTAAGACTTGGGAAAAACCAGGCCTCAACATAATCAGGCTATTTTTGTCGTAGATATTAAAAAGATGGAGCAGGAAAGAATCAAACCCTACATAAGATACTACGTTTTTCATTGAGGATATCATGAACAAATCTTCGACGCTGGTCATGCCGCGCAAATCCAAATCTACACAATCATGAATATTCATATCGTTAATTTTTTGTTCTGCGGTTCCGGCGTGAATAATATTAATTTTTTCATTTTTCCTATATATATCTGCAAAATTCAATAAGGCCTCCTCCGCCTTATGAAAATCATTTTTACTTGCGCCGAATTTAAGGGAATGAATATAATTATTTAAAACTGCGTAGCTGCGATCCGGGTCGAGGCGGAATTTTAAGGAAGTATCTTCTAGCTCAGACGAACTGAATCTCAGTGCCTGTGGGCGTGCCGTTGAGCGTGGTACGCCTAGGTAATCAGCAATATTATTTAAAACCGAATTGATTAATGGTTCAGTTATTCTTGAATAACTGAAATTAATCCAGAGAACATCTCTGCCTTTCAGGTGATAAGCCAGTTCTGTGCGAGCTACCAGCAGATCGTTTTCGGAAATTTGCGTTTCGTGGATAATTTTATATCCGAGTTTTCGGAAATAAAACTCTATTTCAGTAGCGCAGCAGATGGCAAAATCGAAATATGCCGCGAATAACCGGGCGATGGGTTCCAGCCACAAAGCGTCTCCTAGGTGAATATATTTTGGGTAATCAAGATATAAAATTACACGTTTTGCCTTGTTAATCAGTTTTTGTTTATAAAAACACTTTTCAATATTGTTGAATTCAACAAAAGACTTATAAAATATTTTTTCTATTATGTTAAGATGGCCGTCAAGCATTTTCATATGTCATTTATTTTATGTTTTGGATAATTTCTCTGTGAAAAAAATTTTTCTTACAGGACAGCGTAGAGTTCCTCCAGCTTATCAATATATTTATCAAGAGAGTATAAATTTGACGATGCGAACGCGTTTTTCGCTATGGACAGATACAGTGTCGTGTTGTTCTTATTAAAAATATTCATGATGGCTTTGGCCATTTCGCGCGGGTTATCAGTGTCGACTAAAAAACCATTATGGCCATCTATGACTAAATCTGTATTACCTCCTCTGTTGGTTGCAATTACCGGCTTTCCAAAAGAAAACGCCTCATAAATAACCAGAGGAGAATTTTCCATGGACAGGGACGGCACTACAACAGTAGCAACGTCTGAATAATAGGAGTTCATATCAGTGCGCGAAACGATACCGGCAAAATGAATTTTGTCTTCCAGGTTTAATGAGCGGCAAAGGTTCTTTAGCTTTTGCTTCTGTTTCCCTTCTCCCAAAATAATTAATCTGGAATCGGAAATATTTTTTACAGCGATATTGAAAGCGTTTATCAGTAAGTCAAAGCCTTTATGTTCTTCCAGAGCCCCGACAAAAAGCACTTTCTTTTCTTCGTGATCGAATGAGGGTTTGCCTTGCAGGGCGCTAAAATAGGGCGATATGGAGATTCCTTTAAATCCCTGCGCCAGCATAAAATTCTTCAGAGTATCTGTTGCGGCAAGGTAGGCCTTAATTCTTTTTTGCCGAAAATGTTTGCTTATTTGAAATAAATAATAGCGTAATGGGAAAAAATACACTAATACAGCCATGCCTAACGCATTTTAGGCCTATTTTCTGGTCGCATATTTTCAAGTCGTCTCTGCGCACCCCCGGCCCAACGGACAGACAATGCCATAATCATGTACAGAGCGAAGAGTTTTTTGATATTTCATCGGCAATAAAAAGGTCAGAGGGTATTTATTAATGTTGTTGAGATGGATTATGTCTGGTCGAAATGATTTTATTGCCTTCTTTATGGTGCGGTAGCCGCCAGGGTGAATCAGGAGTTTGGAAAGATGGCGGAAAAAGGAAAAATTTGGTTCTTTGATAATGATTAGGTTTTTTCGCTTGAGATTTTGCTCTCCGTAACAAAATAATAATATTTCATGACCTCTTTCGGATAGCTTCTGCGCTTGTTGTGTCACGACAATTTCGGCGCCGCCTGAATCGGAATGAGCGCTGTGTAGCATGAGTATTTTCATTTTAATTCATTTCTCGCGAGATCACCCGCAATAATATTTTTAAGTTTACGCCCATGCTTTTCCAGTATAATCGCTATTACATAATAACAAAATAAGGCGATATTTTTAACTCTGAAAAAAACCTTACGAAAGCGGGCATTGCTTTTCTGATTTGACGCGCAAAATGTTTGATTTCCGGCCAGTCTTTTTTTCGCAGTGCATTGCGCCACACTTCATCGAATTGCTCCCGCATGATATGCTTGGTCATGTTTTTTTCCCATTTATCCAGCAATGACCTCTCCACGCCGAAGCTGAGTGCGTAATTGCATGGCCCGGTGATTAGCGCGAAGTTGTCGATGAATTGAGCACAGGTTATTGATTGTGAAAAGTTGTTTTCGTGTTTCCGCCAAACGCCGACAATTCTTTCGCTTAATATTGCCTTGCTGTGTAAAACTGGGCGTAATAAAGATTCCCAGTCCGTGCTGGAAATATCGCTTGTGTAAAATCCGATACCACGGGCGGTTTGTCGGTGGTATAAACTGGTTAAATGAGGGATCTTATAGCTATGCCAATTTAAGAAAAGATTTATTCCATCCAGGCATACCTGCTCTTCAACAATACGATGCGTGCAATGCATATCATATTTATTTTCGGATGCTTCAATCACGCCTGCCGTAAAAAGCACAACTTCGTCGTGTAGATCGATTTGCTTCATCGCGAAAGAAATATAATGATTATCCATTGGATAGTCATCGCCATCCAGGTTTAAAACCCATTCGCCGCTGGCCAGTTCATACAAGCAATGCCGGTAATTTTTCGTTTTGCCGAAAGTGGCACTATTCCTGTAATATTTAAATCTGGTGTTTGCGAAATACTTTTGCGC
>JBBIHZ010000047.1:10010-10696 GCA_037446735.1 Deltaproteobacteria bacterium | reverse complement strand
CAAATTATACTAAAACTGATGAAAAATAACACGCTCATCTAGTCTAGAGCCAAAAATATTTTTCCCGGTTATCAGGAAACGATTTCAAGAGAGTGATTCTCACGCGGTTTATTTCGCGGGAATTTGATATAAGGGCGGATTTTCTGGTTGATGTTTTTTCCCGTGCCGTCATAGTTCAGCGTGACGACGGGAATGCCGGTGATTTCTTCGATGCGCGGCACCATTCCCTCGGTGACTAATCCGGCACAACAAAAGGCGGGATTTGTCTGCACAAACAGGGAAATATCGGTATAATGGCGCATAAGCGCCGCAATTTTTACCAGGTTATCGGCGGATTCTCCGCAATGCTGAATTTTCACGCCGAAAAGTTCATAAATTTCTTTGTAGTCGATATCTGTATCCAGTGAGGGTTCTTTAATCAGTTCGTTGAATGATTTATAATAACTTTTTTCCAGTTGATTTACCAGGGCGATCAGCGCTTTGGCGTAAAGAACATCGAGAATTTCTCCTTCAAAAAACCAGCGGCGCATATAGGTCTGCGCGATTAGTTTGGCAAATTCGTTGAATGGCGTGGTAATAACCTCGCCGCCGTATTCTTCGATGCAGCGGATAAGGTTTTGATTGAAAACGTCATTGTCCCGGGCATAGAGATCGCCGAAAATCGCCACTTTCGGGCGTTGTTGCTG
>JBBIHZ010000047.1:2436-10000 GCA_037446735.1 Deltaproteobacteria bacterium | reverse complement strand
TCAATTTTTTTAAAGATATTGATAACCTTAGTAAGGTCATCATTTTTACTTCTGCCGCCCAGTAATGTATTGTAAAGAATGCTTAAAGACTGTGCAATAGCTTTATCCGTTACGCCTTGTTTTTTTTCGTATGGTCTTATTTTGCAGCCGATTTTACGCAGCATGCCGCCGAACATATGCGCGAAATAAGCTTCAATGGATGCCTGAATGGATATATCGCTCAGAGATAGATTGCCGACGTAAACGTCTACATTTTCCAATGAATTACCGCTGGCTTCCAGGATAGATTTAATCAGTTGCGGATACATGCGGATATTGCAGGGCACGTGGCTTTCAAAACACCAGACGGCGGTTTGCGCGGGGTCCAGAAGATTTTCCTTGATATAATCAATGTAACTCTGTGCGATAATATTTACAGGCAGGCACTGGCCGGAGTTTATGCGCAGTCCGCGCCTGATAATATTTTCGGTAAGCGGCACCATGCGCGCGTCGATCCCTTCTTTGATATAAACCGCTTCCAGCAATTTCGCTGTCAGGGGATCAAAGCAAGGGAAAAGCAGTGTTTTGTTTTTAATCTTACTGACTGTTCGTGGATTTATCGGCAAGATCCGCGCAGGCGCGAGGCGAAGATTGATGTTTTTGCTGTGGTTGCGGAAAGAGCGAATAGCCGCTTCGATACGCGTTTCATAACCCACATTGGAATCGTGCTCGTCCAGTTCGAGAATTAAATACGGCTTGCCGTATTTTTCCATGATGCGTTTAAAATATTCAATAGTGCAGGAATCAGGCGAGCATTTAAACGAAGTAATATAAACCGGATAAAGACCGGGCGTGCGCGCTGCGAACAGAACCGCTTTAAGAATTTTGGCGGCGTAATTCCAGTGAATTCTCTGCAGCAGAGGTTCAATTTCGCTTAAATCCTCTTTGTGCAGCGGCAGCATGTCCTGATAGAAAACTTTAATATTAAGATTTTCAAAAATATCAAGGATGCCTTTATTCATCGTATTTTGCAAAACGCAGTAGGGCCTGCCTAAAGCCACCACGCGCACATCATCGTTTCCCGGCATTTCGCGTTCATAAATATTGATTATCTTTTCCCTTCCTTCGCGATAAAAAGACAGGGCAGATTCATAGGCGTTATATATTTCCCAGTAGCTTGACTTTAATATTGGTTTAAGCAGCGTGAAGAGTTCAATGCGTAATTGGAATGAATGATGGTCGATAACAGGCATAATTGTTTTATCGTTGGGCGGCAATGATTTGATGCCGAAAGCCAGCATCGCCGCAAATTGCGTATAATAGCAGTAATAACGATAAGCGGCTTCCTTTGGTTCTTTTGCCTCGAGATAAACGGGCAGAAAAACATGATCACATTTTGATGCGATATTATGGACATGACCGATAAAAGCGTTTACGGGAGAACAAAATTCCGCCGCCGCCAGTTTTTTACCGGCCTTGACCGCGTCTTTATATTTTTCATCAACGATTGTCTCAATGCCGAGAGTGGAGAAAAAATGCAGCCACAGCGGCATTTCTTCGGCAAGATAAAGAGCGTAGGGAATGCCGATTTTGACCGGTTTTTTCGCGGTGAATTCCTTGACCGGCGGCCTGAAAATCTTTGTTCTTTCCTTGATGAGCTGGTATTGTTTTTTGGTTTGGCCGATATAGCGCTTGGTGTCATAATCGCGGCCGCACAGAAAACCGAAAGCCACAGTTTCTCCCTGTACGGTTACTTTGTTGATTTTGCAATTGTTCAGGCACAGCTCACAAACTTCACTTTCCACAGGAATTGTTTCTTTATGCAAAGTCAAGCCGCGGAAAGCTGAGCTTTTTAATTTGTTTTCGGAAAGAATCAGCGCGCTGCCCAGCGCGCCTGTAAGGTGGCAGAATGGCGAGACAAATATCGGTTTTTTCAGACGATATTCAAAGGCCGCCACCAGAGCTTTATTGCGCGCGGTAGCTCCCTGAAAGCAAATATTATTACCGATATTTGCTTCTAAGGCAACTTTAGCGAGATAATTTTGACAGACCGAGTGCAGAACGCTGGCGAGTACCTCGTTAACCTGATAACCGTCGGTAAGGTAGCTGTTGGTGTCTCTTTCCATGAAAACGGTGCAGCGGTCGCTGGATATTGGAGAAAGGGTGTTCAGGGCGCGCGAGGCGTATTCATTCAACTCGACGCCAAGTTTCGTGGCCTGCTCCTCGATGAAGCTGCCGGTTCCGGCGGCACAAACGTTATTCATCACGGAAAAGGTGACCATGCCGTTTTTCAGCGTGGTGAATTTAGAATCCTGCCCGCCGATTTCAATGATGGTGTCCACATCTTCCTTTAATTCATAAGCGGCTCGCGCGTGCGCCGTTATTTCATCAATAATTAAATCAGCTTTAATAATTTTTCCGATGAACTTTCTTCCGGAACCCGTCGTTCCAACACCCAAAAAATTAAAGTTTATATTATGGGCGCGGGAGATGTCCGCGATTGCCTCAAGAAGCGCCTGTATGGCATGCAGGGGACGACCGGAAGTAAGTGTGTACAGTCCAATCAGCACTTGATTGTTTTGATCAATAATTACGGCTTTGGTGCTGGTCGAGCCGATGTCAATGCCCAGGTAAGCTTCCTGATTTTGCGCTAAATGTGAGTAAAGGCTTATTTCAATATCTGCGTGCTGGTTGGACGGCGTGAATAAATAATTTTCTTTGGTGGTGAAATCAGGATAATCAGAAAGAGATAATTGCAGCGGTGGATAACCATATGTTTTTTCTTTTTTTGAGCGAGAAAAAATATCATCCCAGCTTTTAATGCTGAGAGATTCGTTACCGGCTTCTTCGATTAAGAGGAGCGCTGCTCCAATCGCGCCGTAAAGATGACTGTTCTTACCGACAATCAGTTCAATATTCAGGAGGCGCCGAAAATGCTTTACTACGCCCTGATTCATGGAAACACCGCCGGCCAGAATCAGCGGCGCGCGGATATTTTGATGGGGCATTAAAGTATCTATGACATTTTTGGCCAAGCCCTCGCAAAGGCCGTCACTTATCTGGCCAATGGAGTAGCCCTCCTGTTGCGCGTGAATCAAATCGGTTTTGGCAAAAACGGCACAGCGGGTGGCGATCTTAGGGGAATTGTCGCGGTTGCAAAAAGCAATGGAACTGAGAGTTTCGATGCTTTTCAGGTTGAGTCTTTGCGCCTGCTGGTCAAGAAAGCTTCCCGTTCCTGCCGCGCATGACGAATTGGTTAGAAATTTTTCATAATCTCCCTGTTCGTTGAAGGTGATCAATCCGAAATTTTCCGCTCCGACAAACAAAACAGAGCCTACATTATCATGATATTTTTTTACTGCGGCAATCATGGCAATCTGGGTATCGTAGCGTGCAACATTGCGCAGCAGCTGCGGTCCGGACATAGTCATGGCAATGCCGCTGACCAGAGAGATATCTATTGTTTTCAGTATTGAACGAAGAGCTTCGCTTATTGCGCCGCGGTGCAGCCGGTAAAATGAATTTAACATCTTAGCCTTGTTATCAAGGCAGGCAACGGATATTGCCGCCGAGCCGATATCGATGCCGATAATCAAACGCATGTCCACAAACCTGAAAAAAGAATTTAGCGAAGCATGCCGCTTTTCCTGTTTTTCGTCAATATTGAAGTTATATAGCCGGCAAAAAAACTTTTACAAAAAAAAGATATCATGTAAGGTTGTATAAAACAGCGCTTCGTTACGATATGTTTAAATATATCAAAGACAGAAATGTTATTTTTGTTGCCGCTATCATTTTTGGACTTGTCCTGCCGCAGGCGGGCGCGTGGTCAAAAAATATCATGCTGGCGGCGCTCGCGGTGGTCATGGCAATTGCCACAACCGCTGTTCCCAATGATTTTTTCCACTCCGCCCGCCGGTTAATTCAACCCTTCGCGGCCGGTATCATCCTTTGTTATCTCGTTTTGGGGGGAGTGCTTATAGGACTGGCATATTTGTTTGTAACAGACGAAAATATAAAAATCGGTTTTGTGCTTGTTGCCGCCGCGCCTCCGGCGGTGGCGGTAATTCCCTTTACCGCGATTCTGAAAGGGAATGTATCATACACGTTGGCCGCCACGGTAAGCGCTTATCTGGCCGCTCTTTTTATCATGCCCCTGACATTTTTTTTGTTCATTGCCGAAGAATTCAGCTAGATTGGCAAGCTGGTCGAAGTTATTGTTTTACTGATTATTCTTCCGTTGGTTCTTTCCAGAATAATACTTTATTTCGATTGGCGCGATAAAATAGAAAAGTTTCGCGGCGCGGTCACTGATTGGGGATTCTTTATCGTGTTCTACACGCTGATCGCTCTTAACAGAGATTTGATTTTTGCGCGGCCTGAACTTCTCTTGCCGGTAGTTTTGATTATTTTTGGGGCGATATTCGTCCTTGGTTTTTTCGTGGAGAAAGCGGGCATGTTACTGGGAAGGGACAGGACGGAAATCACATCCTGGGTGCTCTTGAGCACGCTGAAGAATCAGGGAATCGCGGGAGGGCTGGCAATTACCTTGTTTCCTGAAGAGGCGGCTCTTCCCTCGGCCATTTACACCGCATTTATGATATTTTATTTCATGTGGATGGATTTCCGCCGTAAAAATAAAAACAAATAAAGTTTTCTTTTCAAAGGATTTCATTCCCTGATAATTTTTTTATGATTTTAAGAAAATATTTCCGGTGCGGATAAGCGGCGGATAGCGGACCTAGTTTGCTGGAACTTTTCAGGATGCTTTTTGTGTGTGAAAAGGTCTCAAAGCTTGCCCTGCCATGATACAAGCCCATGCCGCTTGCTCCCACGCCGCCAAAGGGCATAAAATGGGAGACGATGTGGAAGATGGTATTGTTAATCGCGCCGCCGCCGAAGGAAATTTCGGAAATGATTTTTTCCTTTAATGTTTTATCATCGCTGAAAAGATAAAGAGCAAGAGGTTTGGAAAGAGCTCGTATCTTGTTTATTCCTTCCTGAATATCTGAATATACCAGCACGGGTAAAAGAGGGTCGAAGATTTCATCCCGCATAATCGGCTCCCGCCATTTTGCGGAATAGATAACGGTTGGTTCAATATAACGCTGGGCGGAGATTGTTTTTCCGCCGGTAAAAATGTTTGCTCCATCAAGTAGATTCTTCAGGCTCTGATAATGACGATCGTTAATGATCCTGCAGTAACGCGGATGAGTGTAAGGGTCATTGCCATAGAATTCCCCAATAGCTTTTTTTAGCTCTGAAAGGAATTCATCTTTGATATCCGAATGGACCAGGGGGTAATCGGGCGCGATACAAGTTTGTTTGGCGTTGATAAATTTTCCCCATGCGATTTTACGGGCGGCAAGGGTTAAATTTGCGTCTTTATGCACGATGGCCGGGCTTTTGCCTCCTAATTCAAGGGTTACGGGAACAAGATTTTTTGCCGCGGCGAATATTATGGCTTTGCCTACGGCAGTGGAGCCGGTAAAGAAAATATAGTCGAAAGGTAAATTCACCAGCTTTTGCGTTTCCGAAGCCGCGCCTAAAAAGACATGAATTAATTCTTCAGGAAAATTGTTATTTATTATCTTTTCCGTGACCGCCGCCGTATGAGAAGAGATTTCCGAAGGTTTCAGCACGGCGGTATTCCCGGCGGCGATAGCGCCGACCAAAGGCAGCATCAGCAGCTGAAAGGGATAATTCCACGGCGCGATGATTAAAACCGAACCGTAGGGTTCCTTGTAAATGTAGCTTTTAGAGGGAAACAAAAAGGAAGGTGTCCTAACTTTTTCGGCTTTTGTCCACTTGCGCATATTAGAGATATGCGTAGTTTATTTCATTGTAGACGCCGGCAATTTCCGTGGCATAACCGTCCATTGCCGCCTTGTGCAGGTCCTGATGTATTCCCTCTAGAATTTCCTCCTCGTGATTTTTGATAACGCTTTTTATTTTTTTTAGTGTTTCCACGCGGAAATCAAGATTTTTTGTTTTGCCTGATAAGAAAATTTTTTTGTTTATTTAATAATGAGGCGAAGGCGTAGTGTGTGTTATAGATTTTACCTCTGAGTATTGATGCGTTAAGAAGATCGTTAAAGATAATATAAAACGGGCCGCTTTACCCGTCAAGCGCGGCAAAAATTTGTAATTAGATGTAAAACCAAGCACGCAAGCAAGGCGATCCGGCAATTTCTTACGCGAAAAGATGCCTGATTTTAAAGCTGAATTCATGATGACATTATCGTGAAAATTTATAATGCCAAACACATAAAAGGGCAAAGAACTGCCGTTGCCAGCCTATTAATCTTGACAATTGCGATGCAATCCATTAGTTTAACACGTTAAAATTGAAGCAAAAACCTTGTTTTTGCGAAAAAAGAACGGGGTGTTTTGGGCGCTGAGAAAAGTGAAATATTTACTGCTGATACTGGTAAGTTCACGGAGCCTGAAAATTAAATGATGGGGGGATGCAATGATTGGAGTCCTTATTACAACACATGGAAATCTGGGAAATGAATTAATCAAGGCGGCAGAACTGATTAAGGGGCCGCTCAGCGATATATTGCATGTAAGCGTGGATCAGAGTAAAAACGTCGAAGATATAAAAAAGGAAATCGGCAACGCCATCAAAAAACTGGATAAAGAAAAAGGAGTATTGGTTTTAACGGATTTGTTCGGCGGCACGCCTTCGAATATCTCCCTTTCCTTTATGAAAGACCAAAAAGTGGAAGTGGTCACCGGCGTCAATTTACCCATGCTGCTTAAGCTTTCGGAAGTCAAGGAAGGCATGACATTGCGCGAATTCGCCTGCTTTATAAAGGAACACGGTCAGAAGAATATTTATGTCGCCAGCGAATTATTAAGCAAGAAGGCGCTCGGGTAACATCTTGACTCAGGATTTAAACATACAACTGGTTCGCGTCGATAACCGTCTTGTTCACGGCCAGATACTTGAATCATGGGTGCCGTATGTTAAGGCGCAGTGCATCATTGTCGTCGATGACGGCATCGCGGGAAATGTTTTTGACGAGACAGTAATCAGGATGGCCGTACCCAGTGAAATAGACCTGATTATCAATACCGTCGAGGATTTCGCGCATAATTATAATTTTTCCCATAATAAGGGAAAGAACACGATCGTGCTGTTCAGAAGCATCAGAGACGTATGCAAAGCCTACGAATTGGGCTTTCATTTCGATAAATTGAATATCGGCAACATTCATCATGAAGAATTTAAAGTATGCTGCTCGCCGTCGGTTTTTTTATGCGATACGGAAATAGAAGACATTATAAGGCTTCTGGAAAATGACGGCGTGGTTGTGGAGCTCAAGAGAGTGCCCCGTGAAAGAGCGGTTAATATTAGGGAAGCCCTCAAGGGTTATTGCAATGTATTGCCATAATCAGGTGGTAACCGGTTGCTGACACAAATTATTTTCATATCACTTGCCGGCGGTTTGCTTTGCCTGGACCGTGTATTTATTCAAGCCATGGTATCAAGGCCGGTGGTGATTGCGCCTATTATCGGCCTGCTCTTAAATAATATTTACGCCGGTCTCATCATCGGCGCTTTTATTGAACTTATCTG
>JBBIHZ010000047.1:0-2422 GCA_037446735.1 Deltaproteobacteria bacterium | reverse complement strand
TATACCGCCCAACGACTCCATTACCGCGGTTATTGCCACGTCTATCGCCGTAATTTCCGGCCAGAAGTTGGGCGGTATTTACCCGCAGATGGTCTCTTTGGCGATACTTATCGCCATTCCCTTCGGCATAGCGGCGAAATACATGGATATATTCATTATTAAAACCAATGAAACATTATCCAATAACGCGCTGGAGGAAGCCAAGAAAAACGAAATTCGTAAAATTGAACGCAAGGTATTATGGGGGTTGGGCAAGGTCTTTGTCTTTGCCGTTGTTTATCTTTTTATAGCGCAGATCGTCCTTATTCCATTCGTTACCTGGGTTTATCCGATATTGCCCGCCACAGTTGTTACCACGCTGCTTTTTGCCAATTATTTTCTGCCCCTTCTGGGAATTGCCGTGGCGATCAATACATTCAAGCTGCGCGGCGCGATTCCAGTATTTTGCGCCATCTTTCTTATTGTGGCCGCCATAATGGAATATTTCCATGTGCGCTGAGATCAGGGAATTTGAGGCAAACATCGACTTTATCCGCCCGGTGGATTTGCCCCAGCTTTTAGTTATTGAAAAAGAATCTTTCCCCGCCCCGTGGGCGGAGGGCATGTTTATCGGTGAAATTAATAATCCTCGTTCTCAATGTTTGTGTGTGCGTGTTCAATGCAAAGGTGAAAATATCATTGCCGCTTATATTATTTTTTGGCTGGGTCCGGGAGAGATTCACCTGCATAATCTAGCGGTAAAAAAAGAATTTCGCCGGCAGCAGCTGGCGACAAATTTGCTCGATATCATGGAAGAAATAGCGAAAAAAGCGGCTATTGACGCCATAACTCTCGAAGTTAGACCATCCAATACCGCGGCAATAGAACTTTACCGGAAGAGAGGTTTTGTAGTAAAAGGCAGGAGAACTAATTATTATCCGGAAACAAAAGAAGACGCGCTCATTATGTGGGCATATATAAAATGAAAAACGTTTATATAGGCGAGATTTTAAAAAATGAAGAAATAGTGCAGGATTGTTTTTTGATGCGCGTTGCTCTTCATGTTTCTTTTTCTGACCCTGTTCCCGGACAGTTTGTGATGGTCAGGGTTTCCGGTATTGTTGAGCCTCTTTTAGCGCGTCCTTTCAGCATTTATTCTTTTGAGCGTCAAAATAATTCATGTGCGCTGGATATTCTTTACCGTGTTCTTGGCCGGGGCACGCAGATTATGGCCGGTTTGCTCAATGGCACACAGGTCGAAATCCTTGGTCCTCTGGGACAGGGTTTTGAAATAAAACAGAATAAGAAAAACATTATATTGGCGGGTGGAGGTATGGGTGTGGCCCCTTTGACTTATCTCGCGCTGCACTTCAACAATTATATCTGCTCGTCACTTTCCTCCATGTATTTTTATCTTGGAGCACAAAACGCCGAAGCTCTTATCGGGGTGGATGAACTAAAAAAGCTCTCCTGTACGGCAATTACCTGCACTGACGACGGCAGCATAGGGGAAAAAGGTCTGGTCACGCAGATGTTGCTCAAAGACTTAAAAAAATTCGCTCCCGACGAAACAATTATTTACGCCTGCGGTCCTAGGCCAATGCTCGAAGCGCTGGCCAAAATATTATGGCAAACAAAATATTCCTGCCAGGTTTCACTTGAAGAGAAAATGGCCTGCGGCGTCGGGGCGTGTCTTGGTTGCGCTGTGCCGGTAAAAAGCAAAAAATCAACACCAGCGTATAAAAGAGTATGCGCCGACGGGCCGGTATTTGATATTAACGAAATAGTCTGGAAATAAATATGGCCGAGACAAAGAAAATTAACATGTCCGTAAAAATAGGGAGACTAAAGTTAAAAAATCCCGTCATGACGGCATCCGGCACATTTGGCTACGGCGAAGAATACGCGGACTATGTTGATTTGAATAAACTCGGCGCTGTTGTGGTAAAGGGATTGTCGCTAAAGCCAAGGGCGGGAAATCCACCGCCGCGTGTGATGGAAACACCGGGCGGCATGCTTAACGCTGTCGGTCTGCAGAATATCGGCGTGGAAGCCTTTATCTCGGAAAAACTTCCTTTTCTGCGAAGGTTTGATACCAAAGTAATCGCCAATATCTATGGCGAAACTTATGAAGAATATAAAAAAGTAGCGCGGAAATTAGATGAAGCCAAGGGCGTGCACGCGCTGGAGATAAATATTTCCTGTCCGAACGTTCAAAAAGGCGGCCTGAGCTTTGGTGCGGATGCCAAAACCGCAGCCGCGGTGACGCGTAAGTTAAGAGAAGCTACCGACCTACCCGTAATTGTCAAACTTACTCCAAATGTCACGGATATTGCCGCTATTGCCGTGGCCGTGGAAAAAGCGGGCGCGGACGCGTTATCGCTTATCAACACGATTACAGGTATGTCCGTGGACATTTTCACGAGAAAGCCTCATTTAAAAA
>JBBIHZ010000046.1:0-10816 GCA_037446735.1 Deltaproteobacteria bacterium | reverse complement strand
GGGCGTTTTTACGGCGGTGACGGGAGTTTCCGGTTCGGGCAAGAGCACGATGGTCATCGAAACTCTTTATAAGGTTGTGGCGCGGCGATTAAATCAGCATCGCGGATCCATGGGCAAGATCAAAAGAGTCCGGGATCTGGGTGATATCGAGAGGGTCATTTTGATAAATCAGCAGCCGATCGGGCGCACGCCGCGATCCAACCCGGCGACTTATACCGGCGTATTTTCTTTCATCCGTGATTTGTTCACTTCCCTGCCGGAGGCAAAGATGCGCGGTTATAAGCCCGGCCGCTTCAGTTTTAACGTCAAGGGCGGCCGTTGCGAGGCGTGCGAAGGCAACGGCCTGATAAAAATAGAGATGCACTTTTTGCCGGATGTTTATGTAACCTGTGACGTGTGTCGAGGCAAAAGATTTAACGCCGACACCCTGGATATTAAATATAAGGATAAAAGCATCGCCGATGTTCTGGATATGACCGTAAACCAGGCGCTCGCTTTTTTCTCCAACATTCCGGCGATAAAAGCGCACTTACAACTGCTCTTCGATGTAGGTTTGGGATACATCCGCCTGGGGCAGTCGGCGACCACCTTGTCCGGCGGCGAGGCGCAAAGAATCAAGCTGGCGCGGGAACTCGGCAAAAAAGCGAACAGCAATACCCTGTATATTCTTGACGAGCCTACCATCGGCCTGCATTTCGCGGATATTCAGAAGTTGCTCGACGTTCTCAACAGGCTGGTGGATATGGGCAACACGATGGTGGTCATCGAGCATAATCTTGATGTTATTAAATGCGCCGATTATATTATCGATTTAGGGCCCGAAGGAGGTCCGGGCGGTGGACAGATTATCGCCTCCGGCACAGCGCAAGAAGTGGCGGCTGCGGCAAGCTCGGTAACCGGCCGTTTTTTAAAAAAAATACTGGCCGCGTAACCGCGATTCACGTTTTCGCGGGTGCTGATTAAACAGAATACATCTGAAAAAGTTCACCCTCCATAAATCTTGACATTGATGCCCGAAAAGTGGAAAATGTTACGTATCGCTGACAAGGTAAGCCAAAAATGAACGTGCCTCAGACAGAGCCCCTGAAACACAGACATTCGATACTGATTGTAGATGATGAAGAATCCATTCTCAACGCTTTCAGAAGGATTCTTGCCGATGAAGATTACGATATCCACACGGCCAGCGACGGGAAGGAGGGTCTTGCCAAGCTGCGCAACGCGCAAAAACCTTTTTCATTAATTATCTCCGACCAAAGAATGCCCGTGATGAACGGCGTGCAATTTTTCGCCGCGGCCAAAGACATCTTCCCTGACGCGGTGCGCATCCTGCTTACCGGTTATGCTGATACCGACGCGATTATCGACGCCATCAACAAAGGCGGCATTCACCTTTATTTTACCAAGCCCTGGCGTGAGGAAGAGCTCCTCGCGCACATCAAGCAGTCTCTTTACAAATCCGAACTGCTGATGGAGAACAGGCGCCTTGTAGAACTGATCAAAAGGCAGAATGAAGAGCTTCTGAATCTGAACAAAACGCTGGAAGGAAAAGTCAGGCAGAAAACCAGCGATCTTTTGGCCAAAGCCGAGGAGTTGAAGGCAAGCTATGAAAGATCGCAGGTGATTCTTGACGGCACTGTCAAGACGATGTCCAAGATTGTCGAAACGCGCGATCCCTACACCTCCGGCCATGAAGTGATGGTGGCCAAAATTTCCTGCCTGATTGCGAAAGAAATGGGACTGCCCGCGCCGAAAATCGAGGCGATTCACATTGCCGCGACTTTGCATGATATCGGCAAAATATCCGTGCCCTCGGAAATTCTTACCAAGCCCGGTCGCCTGACGGATCTGGAAATGGAGATAATCAAAACGCACTGCCGCGTCGCCCATGATATTTTAAAGACGATTGACTTTCCTTATCCGGTAGCCGATATCATTTTGCAGCATCATGAAAGGATCGATGGCTCCGGTTATCCGCTGGGTTTGAAGGGTGAAAATATTTTGCCGGAAGCTCGCATCATCGCTACCGCCGACGTGATCGAAGCCATGGCATCGCACCGGCCGTACCGTCCCGCACTGGGTGTTGATGTGGCGATGGAAGAAATCGTCAAATTCAAGGGCGTGCTATACGACAGTGATGTTGTGGATGCCTGTCTGAGGATATACAAAGCCGAGGGCAAGAAAGCGTTTCTGCAGGAAGAAAACCCCCTTTCCGCGGCCAAACCGCCTTCCGCGGTGGAAATGTAAGCGTTTTATGGTTAACGGCGCGCGCCGAAAATAGCGCGACCGACGCGCACAATGGTCGCCCCTTCTTCAATGGCCACTTCAAAATCATCCGTCATGCCCATGGAAAGCTCCTTCATCGAAACGCCGGAAATTCCCATGCGGTCAATCTGCAAGGCAATCTCCCGCAGGGCGCGGAAATATGGTCGCGCTTCTTCCGGATTTTCAAAATAAGGCGGCATGGTCATCAGGCCGCGCACGGAAATATTTTCCAGTAAGGCGACATTTTTTGCCAGTTGCGGCGCGTCCACGATCCCAACGCCGCTTTTGCTTTGTTCACCGCTGACATTGACTTCAATCAGCACGTTAAGTTTGCATCCGGCCGGGCGCGCTCTTTTGTCCAGTTCCTGCGCCAGTTCGATGCGGTCCACGGACTGCACGCAGTCAAAAAGACGCACCACGTATTTTGCTTTGTTTGTCTGCAGGTGTCCGATCATGTGCCATTTTACGTTTTTTCCCAGCGCGGCGATTTTCTCTTTGGCTTCCTGCACATAATTTTCACCGAAAAGATCAATGCCGGCGGTTATTGCTTCCTTGACGCGTTCGGGGCTGACGGTTTTGGTTACGGCCATTAATTTTATATCGTCGGGAGAGCGCCCGGCCCGCGCCGCAGCCTGAGCGATGCGCTTTCTGATTTTATTGATGTTTAACGCGATATTTTCAGCCATTCTTATTTTTCCCGAAATTTAATTGCCATTAATTTTATCAATTCTTCCATAACTTCGCAAAGGGGCAGGCCGATGACATTGGTATAGGAGCCGCCGATCGATTTTATAAAAGACGCTCCCTTGCCCTGCGCCGCGTAACCACCGGCTTTGTCATATGGTTCTTTGCTGGCGATATACCAGCTGAGCTCCGGCGCGCTGATATTTTTAAAGCGCACGGCAGATTTGATAATTTTTGTTCGGCATACTGAAGCGGCTTTGCGGGCGATGGCAAAGCCCGTATAAACGTTGTGTGTCCGCCCGCTCAGCGCCTGCAGCATTTTTTTGGCCTGCGTTTTGTTTTTCGGTTTCCCGAGTATCTGTCCGTCAATAACCACAATGGTATCCGCTCCCAACACCCAGGCGTCGGGATATTTAGCGGCAATAAGAAGCGCTTTACTTCGCGCCAGTCTCCGGACATGCTGCCGTGGCGTTTCCCCTGCGAGATAATCTTCGGCAATATGCGCGGGGACAGTTTTGAATTTTAGGCCGACCGCTTTCAGCAATTGCTTGCGGCGCGGGGAAGCTGAAGCCAGAATAATCGGCTGTTTGGAATAAACGGGCATAAAATATTTCACAGTGGTTAACTAAGCAACTTTCTATCACAAATTAAAATGTGACTGTCAACGGGAAAATGTATTTGCATGTCCTGCAGGATTGCGTTATTATTAAAACTAAAGTTGTTCCGGAGGATATCGATGAAAAAAAGTCTCGCAACTGTTTTGTCTGTTGTTTTTATGCTTTTTTCCTGCGCCGTGGTGCTTGCTGAAGAAAGAATTGTGCAGTTGACCATTCCCGGCTGTGCCGCCTGAGGGGCGCGCAACAGGATAGGGACTATCCTCAACAAAGTGAAAGGCGTGGCAAAATACGACTTCCAGGGCAATGACCTGCTGATCATTACTTTCGACGATAAAGTTGTTGCCATCGACAATATTATCGGGGAATTAAACAAGGGCAGGGATAAATTCCGGGGCAAGCCAATCTATCTCAAATAAAATTACAAATATTTTTTCTTTCCAGCCGCCTCCAGCTTTTCCACAACTTTTTTGACCTCCTGAGAAGATCCTTTTTTGCAGATTAGCAGCGCGTCTTTGGTGTCCACCACGATCAAATCCCGCGCTCCGACGACGGCCACCATTTTTTTCGGGCTGTGGACCAGGCAGTTTTCCGCGTCTTCAAAAACCGCCTCTCCGCCCCTCGCCACAGCGTTTCCCCGCGCGTCTTTGGGCGCCAGATCATAAATAGTATCCCAGCTACCCGCGTCGCTCCAGCCGAATTCCGCGGGGACCACAAAAACATTGTCCGCCTTTTCCATCACGCCGTAGTCAATAGAGACAGAGGGAAGGATTTTGTAAACTGCCGCTACGGTTTTTTCCGCGCGGGCGGTTTTGAGGTCTTTCTGGATTTTCATCAATCCCGCGTGCAGAGCGGGCAGGAATTTTTCTATCTGTTTCAGGATAGATGAAGTCTTCCAGATAAACATGCCGCTGTTCCAGTAAAATTTGCCGCTTTGCACAAAAGCTCGCGCCTGCGCGGCGTCCGGCTTTTCGCGAATCGAGCAAACGCTGAATATTTCCTTTCCGGATATCTTATCGCGGGCGTTTCCCTGCTCGATGTAGCCGTATCCCGTGTGCGGGCTTTCCGGCCTGATGCCGATGGTAATAAGCGCCCCCGGTTCTTCCGCTGCCCGAAGTGCGGCGGACAGGACAGCGCGGTATTCTTCGTCATTGCCGATGACGTGATCGGCGGGAAGCACCGCCATGAGATCATCGCCGGATTTTTTTAGAATATGTAGGGCCGCCAGGCCGATGCACGCCGCGGTGTTCCTGCCTTCCGGCTCGATAATGATGTTTTTTGCGGGTAATTTCGGCAGTTGTCCGGCAACTTCGCGGGCGTGCTTTTTTCCGGTGACGACCATGATGTTCTTCCAGCCAAAAAGCGGCCGGATACGGTCGACTGTTTGCTGAATTAATGTCTTTTCGCCAGTTATATCCAGCAGGTGCTTGGGCTTTTTTTCTCTGCTGCGCGGCCAGAATCGCGTTCCTTTGCCGCCGGCCATGATTACCGCGTGCATTGTTTTCTCCATTCGACCGTAAAATTATTTTCTTGCCGCGTTAATACATAATACAAACGGCCTTGCTATTTCAAGCCGGAAAAGATATTTTTCCCGCTTGATGACCAAAGGCATTTATCCGGAAATAACGCTGAAAAAGGGCCGGGACGAAGCGCTGCGGCGCGGGCATCCTTGGGTGTTTTCCCGCGCGGTGGAAAAAACAAAGGGAGAGCCGTCGGCGGGTGATGTGGTTTTGTGCAGAGACTGCGACGGCCGGCCGCTGGCTTTGGGCTTTTTTCATTCCCGCACGGATATAGCTTTCCGCGTTCTGACCAGGCAAGGCGATGCCCTGATTGACGCGGATTTCTGGCGCGGGCGCGTAAAGGAGGCATATGCGCTGCGAAAGAAAATCATCAACGCGCAGACCGACACCTATCGCCTGATTAACGCGGAGGGCGATGGCTTCCCCGGATTGATTGCCGATGTCTATGCCCAAACGGTTGTTGTTTCGGTCACAACCGCCGGCATGGCAAAGCAAAAAAAAGTGGTTGTTGACGCGCTCATCGACGCGCTAAATCCAGCCGCTGTTTATGAAAGAAGCGAAGGGCGCTCGCGTCAGCTAGAAGGCCTCGGTGAAGAGAAGGGATTTCTTTATGGCGAGAGCCGGAGCGAAGCGTCTATCATCAGAGAAAACGGCAAAGTTTTTGAAGTTGATTTTATCAGCGGACAGAAAACCGGTTTTTTTCTTGATCAGCGCGTCAATCGCGAAAAGCTGAGAGCGCTCAGCGGCAACGCGAGCGTTTTAAATTGCTTTTGCTACAGCGGCGCTTTTTCGGTTTACTGCGCCGCGGGCAACGCCAGGCGCGTTGTTTCCGTTGATTTGTCCAGATCCGCCTGCGCCCAGGCACTGGCGAATCTGCAGCGCAACGGATTTTTTCCCGCCGATCATCCGGTGGTGGAAGCGGATGTTTTTGACTATCTGCGCGGCCTGCGGGAAGAATTCGATCTGATTATTCTGGATCCGCCCGCCTTTGCCAAGACAAAAGCGGATTTGCCCCGGGCCGTCCGCGGATACAAAGATATTAATATGCAGGCCATAAAGAATCTTTCCCGCGGGGGGTTGCTGGCGACATTTTCCTGTTCCAATTACGTGGAAGAAGAGCTTTTTTACAAAATTGTGCTGGGCGCGGCGCGCGACGTGAACGCCCAACTGCAGGTATTGGAGCGCCTGGGTCCGGGGCCGGATCATCCCGTTTTGCTGGGGCATCCGGAAGGAAGTTACCTGAAAGGATTGCTCTTGCGCCGGATTAATTAATCTTTAATTGGTATATGTCATGGTTTGGGCAGATTGGCGGCGATTTTGTCGTGAATGAGACGCGCCGCGATGCGGTTTCCGGCCACGCCGACAAAAACGAAAACCGTTGTTTTGTTCAGACTAACGTATTGCACCCTGACCGTGACTTTTTCCTCCTGGATTGTGCCTTTAATCACTCCGGAAGAAATTTTTCTCTCTTTCTGCACTTCGCGCGCCTGCATTTCCAGAAACGTTTTTTCGCAAGCTACCCAGGCCGCATCGATACCGGCGTCATATTCCGTGATCAGGTTGCCGTCTTTGTAAATAAACTTGCCGGAGCTCACGCTGGCGACTTTGCCCTGCAGATTGATCGCCGCGCCGCATCCGCAAAGAAGAATTGCCGTAAATAAAAAAGCCGTTATTTTTTTCATCTCAGCCATCCTGTTTTTTTTTCACAGAGGCGAAAATACATAAAGCACGGCGGACACAAGCGACCAGATTAACACGCCCAGCGTAATCAGAATGCAGGCATACGCCAGAAGTTTCTGTCCGGCCGTTTCCTGTTTGTTCTCGTTGTATCCCAAAAGCAGCGCCAGAAGCGCGCCGGAGAGCACGCCGCCGCCGTGCCCCCAGTTGTTTATGCCCGGGACGATGAGGCCGAAGATAATCAGGGCGATAATCCAGCCCAGCGCCTGTTTATAGATGGCCTGGCCATAATCACCGCCGCGGTTTTTCCCGTAGTAGGCAATCGCGCCGATGAGTCCGCAGATGCTCGCGGAAGCGCCGATGGTAAAGTGGACACCGAAGACAAGCGAGAGGGCAAAACCCGCGACGCCCGTAAGAACATAAATAATGAAGAAGCGGTGAAAGCCGAAGGCGTGCAGAACAAACGGGCCCAGCTGATACAGGGCCATCATGTTAAATCCCAGATGCAGAATGCCGCCGTGCAGGAAAGAGGCGGAAATCAGGCTCCAGTAGCGGCCAAAACCCAATACCGGATAGGTGCCGGTGGCGCCCAGCAGAAGAAGGCTTTGGCTGGAAGGAGACAGAAAAGAAAAGAAACCGCCGCCCGAAAATATTCCCGCGGGATTTAAAAGCAGGGCGACAACATAAAAAGCGCTGTTGACGTAAATGATGGTCAAAATGGGATTAGCCACAAATATTCTTCTGACAATGCCGGCCATGTTGTGCAGGCCGGGTCGGGCCAGCCCGCAGTAGGGGCAGTTCGGCTCATCCGCGCTGATCAGCTTGCGGCAGTTGGGGCACAGAATCGATTTTCTTTCGGAGGACATCGCGTGATTCCTTAACAGGTTTATTAGGCGGTTTAGATAACAAGATTAGCTTTAGTTGTAAAGAAAAATAGCTTGCTTTGTTGACCTGTCGCGAAGGCGTGTGTTATTTACGCATCTGGAGGAAGTATTCTTGCAGTGTAAAGACCGCGTCAGCATAAAAATTGATTCTATTGCCTTCGGGGGCGATGGCGTGGGCAGGTTGGATAATTTTGTTGTTTTTGTTCCCTTTCCCGCGCCGGGGGATGAACTCGAAATTGAAATCATTCAGCGCAAAAAGAAATTCGCCCGCGGGAAAATCTTGAGAATCATCAATCCTTCGGATAAGCGCGTGAATCCTCTGTGCGTGTATTATGGAAATTGCGGCGGCTGTTGTTATCAGCACATTAATTACGAAACCCAGCTCGCGATTAAGAAAAATCAGGTGGTGGACGCTTTTGAAAAAATAGGCGGCATTACCGCGCCGCCGGTTTATGAAGTTATTCCCTCGCCCCGCGCGTATCATTACCGCGGCAAGGCAAAACTGCATGCCGGGAAAGTTGCCAGAGAAAAGAATTTTGGTTTTATGGATATATCCGGCGCGCAGGTTGTTGATATCGAACGCTGCGAAATTGTTGACGAGACAATTAACAAAAAAATCTTCGCCTTGCGCGAGAATGAATCATTTTTTCCATGCATGAACGGTGAGTACTCCATCTGGTCGGGCACGGACGCCGTGGCGGGTGAAAAAGAATTGATTATCCGTGCAGTTAAGGGCAAAACATTTTTTGTGCCGCGGGAAGGATTTTTCCAGGCCAATCTTTATCTGACGGATAAACTTGTGGAGGAGGTATGCCGCCTGACAGCGGAGCGGAAAGTGGAAACGCTGATCGACGCGTATTGCGGCAGCGGGCTTTTTTCTGTTTTTCTGTCGCCACATGCGAAAAATATTTTCGGCATTGAAAATGCCGCGGCAGCGGTCGCATGCGCGCGGATGAATGCGGCAAAAGACGGAGCGGAAAACGTTAATTTTTATGCCGGTGATGTTGAAGATATTCTGTCACGGGAGTTTTCCCCGCGGAAAAATAAAACGGACATGGCCCTTCTGGATCCCCCGCGCATAGGGTGCAGCGCGCCGGTTTTACAGACTCTTGTCCGGCTCCTGCCGCGTCGTATTATCTATATATCCTGTAATCCGGCCACGCAGGCGCGCGATATCAAATATCTGCGCGAACAGGGTTACAAGCTCATTAATCTTATGCCGCTGGATATGTTCCCCCAGACGCGACATATCGAAGTAATTGGCGTGCTGGAGGCAGCCGGGGAGAAATAAGTTGCTCATCTCGCTGGGGGGGCGGGAAAAAAATCAGAATTTTGTCGGCAAAAAGCAATCCCGTCGGCAATCCGCGAATCGCCTTTTAGATTGAAATATTTTTGTGGCTTTCGCCGAAAAATATTGCTATTTTAGCGCCCACATCAGGAATTTTATTATACTTAGCGGGAGGGGAAAATGCCGTCGAAAAGCAAGAATGTCAGACAACGACAGCTCCATGTTTTTGAGACCAAACTGAAAGCGCGCCTGCAACAATTGGCGAAGCAGGGGATCGGCGAGGAAAAGTCAAAAAGCGATCCGCTGGTAAAAAAGCTGAAGGCAAAAATAAGACAGACAAACATCAGGATTGCCGTATTTGAAAAATATGTGAAACAGGCGGAGGAGCTGGCTAAAGCCAAAGCGCAGAAGTTAATTGAGGGCCCGAAGAAGAAAGAGAAACAGCCGAAGGCCGAAGCAAAAGAAAAGACAAAGCCTGCCAAGCCGGCGCCCGAGCCAAAACCGGAAGCGGCGCCTAAGCCGAAACCTGTCACGGAGCCGGCGCCCAAACCAGTAGAAAAACCAAAACCAGCGGAAGCTGCTCAGCCGCAACCTGTCGAAGCGCCGAAAACGGCGGAGGCTCCCCAACCCGTAGAAGTTCTTCCGCCGGTGGAACAAAAAGAGGCAGCTCCGAAACCGGCAGAAAAACCGGAACCGGTTAAAGCGGAAGCGAAAGAAAAACCGGCCAAAGCTTCGGCAAAAAAAGAAGACAAAGAGAAAGCTGCCAAAGCCCCGGCCAAGGAAAAGACCACCGCGGCAAAAACAAAAACAACGGAAAAAAAGACCCAGACGAAGAAAAAAGAAAAATAGGACAAAAAAACAAAAAGGGCAGACCTTTTTAAGGTTGCCCTTTTTTATTCTGGCGTCCCCACGGGGAGTCGAACCCCGGTTACAGGCGTGAAAGGCCCGTGTCCTAGGCCTCTAGACGATGGGGACAAAATTAATCACTGCTCATCCAAAGAGGTGCGCGCCTTATATATTGTTCAAACCGGAATGTCAAGTAATCCCTCAATAAAATTATAAATACCTCTTTGCGGCGGCAAAGCGTGTAAAATAAACCTGATGAGCGTTATGAGAAGTGCTGACTAAAGAAACAGTTATTCAGATTCTGGAAGAAATAGCGACGCTGCTGGAATTAACCGGGGAAAATCTGTTTAAATCGCGCGCCTATCAGAATGCCGCGCGTAATCTGGAGAAAATCAATACTGATTTGAACGAACTTGTGGAGCAAAACAAGATTGCCGAAGTCGAAGGCATCGGCGAAGCCATCAGCAAAAAATTAACCGAGCTGATCAGGACAGGAAAACTCGAATACTACGAAAAGCTCAAAGCCTCTGTCCCTCCCGGCCATCTGGAGATGCTGAAAATCCCCGGCCTGGGACCAAAAAAAATTTACGCGCTATACGAACAGCTGGGTGTAAAAAATGTGGGCGAGTTGGAATACGCCTGCCTGGAGAACCGTCTTGTCGATCTGAAAGGTTTCGGCAAAAAAACGCAGGATAATATTCTGGCAGGCATCGCCAAGCTCAAGGTTTATAAGGAAAGAAGGCTCTATGCCGAAGTCGCCGCCGAAGCGCAGATTCTGCTGGATTACCTGAAAAAAGAAAAAAGCGTTTTATCTATCAGCATTGCCGGTTCACTGCGGCGGGGCAACGAGACAATCAAGGATATCGATATTCTGGCCGCGAGCGGCAAGCCGGAAAAGCTCGCCGGGCATTTCACCGCTTACGGGCAGGTGGATACGGTCACGGCCAGTGGCGAGACAAAAGTCAGCGTGGTTTTGAAACCTGGTATCAATGCCGATTTGCGCATCGTGAGCGAAAAAGAATATCCCTACGCTCTACA
>JBBIHZ010000045.1:10306-10840 GCA_037446735.1 Deltaproteobacteria bacterium | reverse complement strand
TTATCTTTTCTACGCCGTTGCCGATCAGAGAATCGATGCGCTCTCCGGCCTCGCCGAATAAAATTACTTTTTTCGCTTTTCGCGGAAGAATGGTTTTCAGCGCTTCAAAATCTCCGTCTTTGTCCCGGCCGCCGAGAAGCAAAATCACCGCCGCGGGAAAAGTCTCCAGCGCGCGGATTACCGAGCCGACATTAGTTCCTTTGGAATCGTCATAGAACTTTACAGAGTTTTTCTCCCCGGCAAATTCCAAGCGGTGCGGCAAGCCGCGAAATTCTGAAACGCATGTTTTTATACTTTCCTGCTCAACCCCGCAGAAACGCGCGGCCATGATCGCGGCCATTACATTCTCCACATTATGCTGGCCCGGCAGTTTGACTATGGAAAGCGGATAGGTCTCCCGCGCGAAGCCGCGCATCTGGAAAATCATCTGGTTATTTCGCAAAAACATGCCTTCCGGCAATTCCCGGGCTGAGCTGAACAGCGCTACCCTGGCGCGGATATCCGAAAATAACCCTTGCAACGCCGAATCGTCGG
>JBBIHZ010000045.1:7272-10296 GCA_037446735.1 Deltaproteobacteria bacterium | reverse complement strand
TTGAGAACGGCAAAATCATCTTTAGTCTGCATGGCAAATATCCGGCTTTTTACCCTCAGATAAGCCTCAAAAGAGCCGTGATAGTTTATGTGATCGGCGGTAACATTCAAAAGCATCGCCACGAAGGGATGAAATTCTTCAACCCACTGCAGTTGAAAACTGCTTATTTCCGCCACGGCAAATTCGGCATCAGCCGCGCCTGCCGCGTATTCAATCAGCGGGTTGCCGATATTGCCTCCGACAAAGACATTTTTCCCGGCTTTTTTCAGCATTTCCCCCACCAGCATCGTGGTCGTTGTTTTGCCATTGGAGCCGGTTATGGCAACCAGCGGCGTTTTAATAAAACGATGGGCAAGCTCTATCTCGCTCATCACCGGTATTTTTCTTTTTAACGCCTCGATCAGCAACGCATTATGCGGTGGAAATCCCGGCGACGGAATAACCATGCTCACGCCATCCAGGGCGGCCGAGCCAAACTCCGCCGCTGTCAACCATTTCTCGCGAGCGATCTTTTCAAAATCGGCGCCCCAGTTATTTAACGACTTTTCATCCGTCAGCGTTACTTTGGCGCCCCGGCCCGCCAGAAACTTTGCCGTGGCAATGCCGGTTTTTCCGGCGCCTAAGACCAATATTTTTTTACCTTTAAAATCCATTTATCCCCTACCGCAGTTTCAAAGTGCTGATCGCCAGCAAAGCCAGCAGGATGGAAATTATCCAGAAGCGCACAATCACCTTTGGTTCCGGCCAGCCCTTCAGTTCATAATGGTGATGCAGCGGCGCCATGCGGAATATTCTCTTTCCCTTGGTCAATTTAAAATAACCGACCTGGAAGATGACGGAAAAAGTTTCCACGACGAAAATACCGCCCACGATCGCCAGGAGTATCTCCTGTTTGGTAATAACAGCCATCGTGCCCAGCGCTCCGCCCAGGGAAAGAGAGCCGACATCGCCCATGAAAACTTCCGCCGGATACGCGTTGAACCACAAAAAACCAAGCGCGGCACCGACCATCGCGCCACAGAAAATTGCCAGCTCACCGGAGCCGGCGACATAGGGAATCTGCAGGTATGAGGCGACCTTGATATTGCCGGCAAAATAAGCAAACAGCACAAAAGTGGCAAAGCAGATGGTGGCCGGGCCGATGGCCAGACCGTCAAGTCCGTCAGTCAGATTCACGGCATTGGCCGTGCCGACAATGATAAATGTAGCCAAGAGAATATAACCCCAGCCCAGATCAGGCAGGACTGTTTTGAAGAAAGGGACCGCTATCTGCGTATTAAAGCCCGGCTTGAAATAAATAACGACGCTGACAAACAGCGCAATGATGATTTCCGCGACCAGTCTCTTCTTACCCGATATGCCTTTAGCGCTGCTGCCGGTAAGTTTACGGTAATCATCGGCAAAGCCGATCAATCCGTAGCCAACTGTCACCAGCAGTATCAGCCAGATATAATTTACCGAAAGATTCGCCCAGAGAATAGTCGAGATCACCACGGCAATGATAATCAATATTCCGCCCATCGTTGGCGTGCCTTTCTTGACATGGTGGCTTTTCGGCCCGTCGTCTCTGATGTGCTGGCCGATCTGCAGACTCTGCAATTTGCGAATTAGCCACGAACCCACAAAAAGACAAATCAAAAGAGCGGTAATAGAGGCAAAGATCGTCCGGAAAGTAATGTAACGGAAGACATTAAAAAAGGAAAAGATCGTGTGTAAAGGATATAAAAATTCGTAAATCACTGTTTATCGTCTCCCCGCTGTGTTATTTCGTGTTTTTTTCGTCCGCCGTGTCGCAGCCGAAATCACCGCAAATGCGGGCGGAAATTCTCTCCATCTTCATGCGGCGGGAGCCTTTCACCAGAACCCAGTCGCCCTTTTTCAGGTTCTGTTTCAGATAAAGCACTCCTTCTTCCGGCGCGGATAAAAAGACAATTTTATCGGCAGGCATCCCACCTTCAACGGCGCCCGCCGCAGTAGCTTTTGCAAAATCGCCCTGTAAAAAAAGCTTGTTCACGCCGGTTACCGCCGCCAGCATTCCTATCTTTCTGTGCATCTCCTCCGCTGCATCTCCTAACTCCAGCATATCCCCGAGAAATGCATAACTGGAGTGACCGTTTTTCAGATCCTTGAGCGTCATCAGCGCTTCACGCATGGATGCAGGGTTGGCATTGTAGGAATCATCAATAAGATAAGCGCCTTTTTTGAGCCTTATCACCTGCATGCGTCCGCCAACGGGCGTGAAGGCTCCCAGTCCCGCGATTATATTTTCCACATCTATCTGTAAAGCTAATGCTGTGGCGGCGGCGGCCAGCGCGTTATAAACATTGTGTGTGCCGGCAATCTTCATTTCCACCTTATGCTCTTTACCCGCAATAATCAGCTTCAGAGACATCCCTCTGGCGTTGCTTTTTTCCATTTTTGCAAGACGGACATCGGCATCGGAAGTCATGCTAAAGGTAACACGCCGCCCTTTCCAACCGTCAGAAATAATTCTGATATTTTCATCATCAAGATTAAAAACAGCCGTACCGTTTTTATCCATGTATGCGAAGAGATCGCCTTTCTCCTTACGCACTCCCTCAATGGATATTAAACCGGCCAGATGCGCAGGGCCTATATTCGTAATCAGACCGATATCAGGCGCAGCAATCTGTGTTAGTCTTTTTATTTCACCAGGCATGTTGGTGCCCATTTCCAGAATCGCCGCTTCATGATCATCGTTGAACCGGAATATGGTCTGCGGCAAACCAATCAAATTGTTTAAATTGCCTTCTGTCTTCAGAACATTTTTTTGGCGGCTGATAATTGACGCCATTATTTCCTTAGTTGTGGTTTTCCCGGAAGAACCGGTCAAGCCAATCACCGGCACGAAAAATCTGCTTCTCCAGTAATGGGCTAAATCACCCAACGCGGTTAATGTGTCGGCGACCTTTATCACCGCGGCACTTCCCGCCCCTTTCCAGTCTGCTTTTACGGCATCGCTTATCATGATACCCGCCGCACCCAGCTCCAAAGCCTTTTGCG
>JBBIHZ010000045.1:0-7262 GCA_037446735.1 Deltaproteobacteria bacterium | reverse complement strand
CAAAATTATCGCCCTTGAGCGCGACAAATAGATTGCCTCCTTTAAGCTGGCGCGAATCAGTGCAGACGCCGTGAAATACCGTATCCTGCCCCCCGGCAAGCACTGTGGCGCCGGTAGCCATGATAACTTCCTTGAGCGTAAGTTGCGGTGATATTTGCTGCATCTATTTATCCCTCCTTGATTTCAGCGCTTCCGCCGCGACAAGTCGATCGTCAAACGGCGTTTTTTTTGTGCCGACAATCTGATAATCCTCGTGGCCTTTTCCGGCGATCAGAATAATATCGTCCTTTTGGGCGATATTGATTGCTGTCTGAATCGCGCTGCGGCGCTCCGGCACAATCATGTAGGCCTTGGCGCCGTTGCCATTGAGGGAATTTGCAGCGTCGATTTTTTTGATTTTGTTTTTGTCTATGCCCGCCTCTATTTCCGCGATGATTGCCAGCGGGTCTTCGCGGCGGGGATTATCCGAAGTCACGATAGTCAACTCGCTCAGGCTGGTGGCGGTGCCCCCCATGAGCGGCCTTTTGCCGCGGTCTCTGTTGCCGCCGCAGCCGAAAACGGTGATGATGCATTTTTTTCTGAACTGCGCCAGATTCTCCAGAACCTGCTGAAGGGCGTCCGCTTTGTGCGCGTAATCAACAAACACGTTGAAGCCATGAGGCGAATCTACTTTTTCCAGCCTTCCCGGCACGTGTTTTAATTTTTCTATCCCTTTTGTTATTTTTTTTGGCGCAATCCGCAGAGCGCGCGCGGCGGCGGCGGCGGCCAATATATTATAGAGGTTGAATTTGCCGATTAGTCCGGATTTAATGGAAATTTTCTCTCCTTGGAGAAAAATATCCGCCTCGATTCCCTGCAACGACAACTCCCTGATTTCCGCGTTAACGGCATTTTTTTTATCCAGTCCAAAGCTGAGCACGGGAAGCGATACCTCGCTGAGGATTTTTTTGCCCCAGGCGTCATCGCCGTTAATCACCATCTTATAAGGGATATTTTTTCTGCTACGCGGAAGAATTTCCGTAAACAGGCGCTTTTTGGCCTGAAAATAATTTTCCATTGTCAGATGAAAATCAAGGTGCTCCGGGGTTAAATTGGTGAATATCCCCAGGTCAAAATCGCAGGCGTCTACTCTTCTCAATTCGATGGCATGAGAAGATGCTTCAGTTATCACATGTGTCAGGCCCGCGTCGGCCATCTCGCGCAGTATTTTGTGCATCTCGTATGATTCGGGCGTGGTGTTGGGCGCCGGAAAAGTTTTTCCGGAATAGCGGTAATTAACGGTGCCCAAAACACCGCAATTTAATCCTGCCGCTCTAAATATAGATTCCAAAAGATAGGTTACCGTTGTCTTGCCGCTGGTGCCGGTAACGGCAACTAGCGAAAGATTGTTGGAGGGATCGTGGAAGAAATTCTTTGCCAGCATCCCCAGTGCGTCGCGACTGTTTTTCACCCTGATGGCCACGACGCCGGTGGGCAAGTTCATTGCTTTTTCGCCGATAATGAAGCGCGCGCCTTTCGCGATTGCCTGGTCAATAAAATCATGACCGTCGTGCTGCAATCCTTTGATGGCAACAAAGAGAGAATCGGGAGAGCAATTTTCCGCGACATAACAAACAGCCGATACATCGGCCGTCATATTTAACGGCCCATCAATGATGTCCACGTTGTTCAGCAAGTGCCCAAGCCGCATATCAACCTCAATAGCCTGCTTCAAAAAATACTTTGCAGACACGCTGGCCGGCCAGCGGCGCGCCGGGCTGCGGATACTGGCGGACGGCCCAGCCGCTTCCCGATACTTTTAAATCTATTGAGTTTGCTTTTGCTTTACGCAAAGCCTGCCTTATGGTCAGACCGGTGAAATCCGGTACTTCTGAATCATCCGTGGCGGAAACATTACGCGGGGTATGGTCATTCTGCGCGGAAATTAAATTGACCTTATCCGAGACATCCGCCTTGACGATTTGCGCCCGATTGATGTTTGTCTCAAAGCAGTTGAGAATCTGCTCGCCGATGTTTTTGAAGACGGGAGCCGCGGCCACGCCGCCCCACTTATCCGTCTGCGGTTCGTCGAGAATAACCAAAATAGAAACCTGCGGATTATCCGCGGGGAAAAATCCGATGAAAGAAGTGCGCACGCGTTCCGAAGAATATACATTGCGTGCGAAATCGAACTTCTGCGCCGTGCCGGTTTTGCCCGCCACCGCGACATTGGCGATATAGGCGTTTTTTCCGGTGCCGTCATCGGCAGCCACAACCTGTGTCAGCATTTTGGTCATGCGCCTGGCGGTTTCAGGCGATATTACCTGGCGGACGACTTCCGGCTCATTCATCTTTACCGGATTGTTTTCTTTATCCGTCAGGCCGCGCACGATATACGGCTTCATTAAAACGCCGTTGTTGGCGATGGCCGACATCGCGACAATCAGCTGAATAGCCGTAACGGAAATTCCCTGCCCGAAAGCGATAGCCGCCGTATCAACGGAAGTCCAGTTCTGCGCCGGCCTGAGGATACCAGCTGCTTCGCCGGGCAACTCTATTCCCGTTCTCGTACCGAAACCGAAATTTTCTATATAGCGGTAATATTTTTCCTTGCCCAGTTTCTGCGCGATTTTCACCGAGCCGATATTACTGGAATATTTCAGAATGTCTTTTACCGATAAATAGCCATGACGCTTGTGATTCGCCTCGCGGATTGTTCTATCCGCGACAGTTAAATATCCGTCTTCGCAGAAAATCCGGTCTGATTCCCGAACGACTTTTTCCTCCAGCGCCGCCGCCACCAGGAAAGGCTTGAATGTCGAACCCGGATCAAAGGCGTCGGTCACCGCGCGGTTACGCCAACTATTCGGCGAAAGGCCGCTGATGTCGTTCGGGTTAAAAGCTTTTTCATTGGCCAGGGCGAGAATTTCCCCCGTTTGAGGATTCATCACAATGGCAATGCCGCCTTTCGCGCCGCGCGCTTCCACCGCTTCCTTCAGATGCGTTTCCACCAGATATTGAATGCGGTTATCGATGGTCAGAACAAGGTTTAGGCTCTCCTTGTTTTCGGTTTCCGTCTGCTCAGCGCGCAGGAATAACTTTTTCCCTTTGGCGTCCCGCACCCAGACCAGGTTCTGCGCATTTTCCTTCAGCACATCTTCATATTTATATTCCAGGCCTTCCAGGCCGCTGTTGTCCGCGCCGACAAAACCAAGCAAATGCGCGCCCAATGGACCGTTGGGATAGAAGCGCTTCGGCTCCTTAATCAGAAAAATTCCTTCGATATCCGCCTGCCTTATCTGGTCTGCCTGCTCGGGCGATATTCTTCTGACCAGCCAGGAAAAATTCCGCGGCGCGGATATTTTCTGATGGACCGATTTTCTGTCGAGATTGAGAATTTGCGCCACTTTCGCGGAAACCGCCGCGGCATTGGTAATTCTGGAAGGATCAGCGCAAACGGAATCCGCCGGAACAGTGATGGCCAGCTTCTCGCCGTTGCGGTCATAAATAATCCCGCGATCCGGCTGCATCGGCAGACTGGCCGTGTGCTGCCTTTGCGCCATTGTTTTGAGGCTTTGGCTGGATAAAATCTGCAATTGAAAAGCGCGGGAAATCAGGGCAACAAACAACACCATGAAAATAACCATCATGCTGACGATTCTTACTTTGAGCCATTTTCTCGCGTCCGCCGCCATATCACTCTCCCGAATGTTTCAAGACAATAATCTGACTGCTTTCCGGATAAATCATCTGCAGCCTGTTACGGGCCGCGCTTTCAATACGCTGCGGTGATCTGAGAGTGGCCAGTTCCAGGCGCAATTTTTTTTGTTCTTCCAATTTTTTCTCTTTCTCGCTCAATTGCGCCGCGACGTTATATTCCAGCTCTGTCATGCGGATATGCGAGCCGACGTACGCGACAAATACGAGCATCAGAATCACCGCTGCCACGATGAAAGTGGAATGCTTTACGCCGAATGATGTTTTTTTCGCCCCGCGAAAACGGGGCATTGCCTGCGCGCCTGCCATATCAACACCGCTCGGCGGCGCGCAGCCGGGCGCTGCGGGCGCGCGGATTTGCCTGCACTTCTTCAGCGGAAGGCTTTTGTGCTTTCGCAGTCAGTAATTTGAGTTTTGCCTGCCTGCCGCAAATACAAAAAGGCATGTCTTTGGGGCAGGCGCAGCCGCCGGCCAGCGATCTGAATTCATTTTTGACAACACGGTCTTCCAGCGAATGAAAGGAAATCACACACAGCCGCCCGCCGGTTTTCAGCGCGTCCGTGGCGGCGTGCAGCGCCGGTTTTATTTCCTCGATTTCGTTATTGACGGCAATTCTGATGGCCTGAAATGTTTTGGTGGCCGGATGAATTTTCCTGCCGCGGAATTTTACGGGAATCGCCCCCGTGACAACCGCCGCCAGTTGCGTGGTTGTTTCAATCGGCGCGCTTTTTCTTTTTGTCACGATCGCCCGCGCGATACGCGCGGCCATTTTTTCTTCCCCGTAATATCTGATTATCTGCGCTAGTTCCTTCTGTTCATATTTATTTACGATATCAGACGCCGTGAGCTTCGCGCGGCCATCCATGCGCATATCGAGCCGGGCTTCGGCGTTAAAACTGAAACCCCTTTCGGGTTTGTCCAACTGGCGCGAGGAAACACCGAGGTCAAAAAGAACGCCGTCAACTTTTTCGATATCCAGATTTTTCAATACTTCACCGAGTTCGGAATAATTTGCGTTGACCAGAACTTTTCTTCGCCCGAAGCGCGCCAGTTTTTTTTGCGCGAAGGACAGCGCCTCTTCATCGCGGTCGATACCCACCACAAAAGCCTGAGTGTTTTCCAGAATCGCCTGGGCGTGCCCGCCGCCACCCACCGTGGCATCAACATAAACGCCTTTTTTATCTGCCAGCAGCATCTCGACAACCTCTTTAACCATCACCGGTTCATGAAAGAAGTCATCTTTCATTTTTTTATATCCCCAAATCAGCCACAAACGCGCCGAAGCGGCTGATATCGAAGGCGGCTTTTTTCATTTCACTTTCAAAACGGTCTTTCGACCAGATTTCGATCACCTTAATCATGCCGGCCAGAATAACATCTTTTTCCAAACCGGCGTACTCGCGCAGCGCCGGCGGGATGAGCACCCTTCCCTGATTGTCCAGATTGCAATCGACCGCGCCGGACATGAAAAATCTCTGAAACGCGCGGACTTCGTGGCGCAGGATTGATTGATGAGATATTTTTTCTTCGATGATCCGCCATTCATCGTAGGGAAAAACCATGAGGTAACCGTCCCAGTTGGTAATCACCATGCGGTTTTCATACTCCTGGGTGAAAACCTCGCGGAACTTTGCCGGGAAAATTATTCTTCCCTTTTCGTCTATAGTGTGATGATATTGACCCCGAAAAACGGACACTACTATCCTCCACTTAAAACCACTTTGCTCCACTATAAGAGGGCAAAAAAGGTTTGTCAAGTTTTTTTTAATTAAAAACCTAAAATTACTAAGAAAATTGATAACAAGAGATAAGCCATGTCAGGATGATTTTTAGTGCCGCAATCGTCAAAAAGCTTTCTTTTTTACCTAATTTTCATGTCATGGTGGTAAATTTTTTGTTTATTGATAAAAACATAATATTATTAATAATTTATTTATGAAATGATCACGTTTTTACCGGAAAATAATCGGTGCGCTTATTTTTATGTTGTTTTCTGGCACACTAATGTGCCGTAGCAGGAGTGTGTCATGACACGTTTTTAGAAAAATCTGCCATGTCCTAGAAAATAAAACTTAGCAATTTCAAACATCTATACTTAAATCATTTATTTTCGTCAAGGCATGTATTTTGTATTAGAAAAAAGACAAAATACAGATTACAAAAAATATTCACTAAAAGAAGGAGAAAAAACATGGCTAAAGCAGAAATCAAGATTTTCGACATCATGGCCTGCGATGTTTATTGGGATTTTGAAGAATCGCGCATGCCGAAAGAAACACACAAATTCTTAGTGGCCCTGTATCCGACACCCGGCGTGGTGGCGCCGGAAATGATTGAAAAAATCATGGGCTACGGCCCCGGCGACTATGAAGTAAAATTTTCCAATGAAAAATACAACACCGACTCTCTCAACGGCTGGTTTTACGACCCGAAAGTTCCCAACTACTGGTATATGATAAACTTGCCTACCGGTTTCATGAAAGAGGGCGAATACACTATTGAAGTAACCTGCAAAGACGGCACAGTGGTGAAAAAATCACGCATGCAAAAAAGCGCTCCTTCCCAGGCGATGGTTTCGTCTTACTTGAAACACAGAGATCAAATTTTGGATTCTTTCTCGCCTTCCAAAAAGAATCCGCTGAAAACCGGCGCGGCGCTGAAGAATATCAAATGCAGTTGGAAAACGCTCAAGGACGTGGATAATCATGACGCGTTTTACGTTTATCGCCTGGCGCAGTGCACCAAGCCTAAAGAATTTGACGGAAACCAGCTTGTTTGGTTCGACAATATCTACACGCAAAGGCTGTTTCAGAATCAGCCCAAGGCCGGACTGAACAGAGGCGAAGTTGTCGTAGAAACAGATTTAAAACCAAACATGAGCTACGGCTACTTTGTCGAGATTACTGACGGCAATATCGCCGGTGACGCAAATATTTGCATTTTTCAGCCGCACCAGTTTTTCAAAACTTCCTAGCTTTTCAGACTAGTTTCAGCGGGCGTTTTTTAAACGCTGCCTTAAAATATCTACCTGAGTTTTTTGAAATTTTTCCCGTCAGGGCAAGCCGCCTCAAATAGGCGGCCTGCCCTGATTGAATAAATATGATTATGAAAACAAATCTTTTGTTACAGAGAAAGGAATTATTGCATGCAGAATTTCACGTTCCACAATCCGACAAAAATGTTTTTCGGCAAAGGCCAGATTAAAAAGCGCGTTGGCACGGAAACGGCCAAATACGGAAAAAAAGTCCTGCTTGTTTACGGTCAGCAGAGCATTAAGAAAAACGGCGCCTACGATCAGGTCACAAACTCGCTTAGGGAAGCAAGCGTGGCGTATTAAGATTTTCCCGGTGTAAAATCCAATCCTGTTCTATCGCACGTGGAGGAAGGAATAGAGCTCGCGCGTAAAGAAAACGTGGGTGTTATTTTAGGTGTGGGAGGCGGCTCCGTCATCGACTCCGCCAAGGCAATCGCCGCGGGTGTCAAGGCCAATCACAGTGTGTGGGACTTTTTTAGAGATTGTCCAGTATTTAGTTGAAAAATATGTAGCCCCCGTAAATACTCGGCCT
>JBBIHZ010000044.1:0-10859 GCA_037446735.1 Deltaproteobacteria bacterium | reverse complement strand
TGCACGGCTATTTCGGATCATTGCGCGGCTCGGGGGGGAATGTTTCCGCGCGGATTGATGACTCGACAATGGCGATCACTCCTTCCGGCGTGAAATACCAGGAACTATCTTTGAATGATATCTGCATAAGCGGATTTGATAATAAAGAAATAGCAGTAAAAAAAGGACGCAAACCATCAATCGAAGCGGGAATGCACAGCGTTATTTACCAAAAGCGTCCGGAAATTAACGCCATCGTGCACACGCATCAGACATACGGCAGTGTCTTTGCCATCCTTAACCTCTCTGTCCCTGCCCATTTTGATGAAGTTTCCTGGGCGCTGGGAAAAAAAATTGAAGTTATCCCCTACGCTATTTCCGGAAGCAGGGAACTGGCGACAAATGTCGACTCCAAATTGTCCAATAACGCCAATGCCTACATTATTCAAAATCACGGCGTTTTGGCTTTGGGAAAAACCATGGATAAAGCTCTGCTGCACGCGGAGCTATTGGAAAAAGCCGCCCAGATTTATTACCTGGCTCTTTCCACCGGCGGACCTGTCACTGAACTGCCCATCTCCTAACTTACCGTTTTCTCTTTACAGAAAACATTTTAATTGCTGTTCATGCGTTTGCAGGGTTTTTTCTGCGTCCGGTAGAGTTTTAAAAATTCTTGATAAATCTTTTCATAAATGGCGCGGTTGGCCGGATTCGGAAGATATTCGTCCTTAATCGGCACAAAACGGGAAACTTCATCAAACGTAATATACTTCAAGGCGATTGCCGCCAGAAAAGCCGCGCCGCGCGTGTTGGCAAAAAGCGGGTCTTTGACCTGACGAATTTTCCGGTTGAATACATCAGCGAAAATCTGCGACCAAATGTCGGAATTGGCGCCGCCGCCGATAAAATTAAGGTGCGCGAAAGGCCGGCCGATAAATTTTTCTACCGGCTCCAAAAGCCAGCGTGAATTGAAAGCTACGCCCTCAAACACCGCCCGCAGAATATCTTCTCGATTATTTTCCAAGGAGATATTAAAAAGCGAGGCGCGGATATGCGAATCGTCCGCGGGCGTACGCTCCCCGTAAAGCCAGGGTGTAAAAATCAGATTACGGGCTCCCGCGGGAACGCGCTCGACTACGTTATCCATGACTTTATAGATGTCAGGCACGCACTCTTCTTTAATCAGTTCATCCTTGTGATAAAGAATATTGTCTCTGAGCCAGGCCAGGCAATTGCCCGCGCCCTGCTGCTCGCTGAGAATAATGTAGCGTCCTATAACGGGGCTGGGAAATGACCCGAAATTATGGACAACGTCCGTCCCTTTAAAAGGAACATGGGCCGAAATCCATGATGACGTGCCGACATAAAGATACCCTTCATAATCGCGCACCGCGCCGGAGCCGATACTAGTGCAAGGAACATCCGGCGTGGAGGCAATGACCGGCGTTCCTTTGGGAATGCCCAGTTCCGCAGCAATGTTCTTTTTCACCTCTCCCAAAATATCCGTCGCCCTGATTAAATCAGGAAGCTTGGCACGGTCAACGCCGGTCATTTTTAAGAGCTGATCAGAGTAGACAACATGCGACGGATCGCGGTTATCCGTCACCCAGTGCAGAAGTATCGAATCATATGTCGCCGCGAATTTTCCGGTAAAACAAAGATTAATGTAATCTTTCGGCTCAAGAAATTTATATGTGCGACGATATACATCCTCTCTGCTTTTTTTTATCCACAAAATATGACACAGCGGGTCTTTCCCCGCGAATCCGGGCGCGCCGCCCGTTAATCTCATCCATTTCATCAGACGGAAAAACGGATAACCGTGAACCTTGATGAATCCTTTAAAAATATCTTTAAGCGGTTCCGCGCCGCGGCTATCCATCCAGATGATCGCGTTCATCAACGAATCGCCATTCTTATCCACGGCGACCGTCCCGGACCATTGCGCGGTCGCGCTGACCGCAATGATATTTTCCGGCGGAATCAGGTTTTTACCGATAAGTTTTTTTGCTGAAGCTTTGATTGCGCTCCACCATGCCCGCGGGTCCTGTTCGGCACCGCCATCCGGATAAAGAAAAAAATCCAACTCGGAAAATTCACTACCGGCGATTTCTCCGTAAACGGAAATCAGCGCGGTTTTGACGCCCGATGTCCCCAAATCGATGGCCAGAACAAATTTATCATTAACGTGCATGCTTACCCCGTTTATTAAATATTTTTAACAATTTAGCCCAATTTTCCTTAAAGTCAATTTTTTATTTTATTTAAAATTTCAAGCGCTTTTGTGATGTAATATAGCTTCATCCTCAGATATTAATCAAAATAACAATATTTCCCCTTGATTTCTTTTGTCGCCTGATATAGAAGCACCCCAACATTTAAATAGAGGTCTCTTCCTTGCCCGCGGCACAGACTGCGAGCTTTAGAGCCAAAAGGAGGAATTTTGAAAAGATACGAAGTTATCGCTATCGTAAAGTCTGATTTATCCGAAGACGACATCTCCAAATTAATCGAGCGCATCGAAAATATCATCGTCAAGCGCAACGGCATCATCGCCAAGATTGACAAGTGGGGCAAAAGACGCCTTGCCTATGAAATCAACAAGCAGAAAGAAGGATTTTATTTTCTTTTTGACTTTGTGGGTGACGGGCCGATTGTGGCGGAGATTGAAAGAAACTACAAAATTGACGACCGCGTGCTGAAATTTATCAGCATAAAAAAGGACGGCGCCCTCACCCGTGAAGGCATCGATGCGGAAATAGCCGCGGCTGAAGCGAAGAAAACCCAGCCGGCAACGGAAAATGAGGCGTCGGCTTCAGCTGAAGATAAAACAATTCAGCCCGCGGATAGAACATCTGAAGAAAAACCGCGCAGAAGTACAATCAGGAAACCGGCAAAAAAAGAAGACGATAAAACAGAGGAATAAATCATGGAACAAAATAATACAGATAGACCGGTAAGACACACGCAAAAAAAATTTTTCCACCGGAAAAAATTCTGCCGTTTTTGCACCGATTCCAATCTAAAGATAGATTATAAATATCCCGCGGTTCTGAACAATTTCGTAACCGAGAGAGGCAAGATCATGCCGCGTCGCATCACCGGCAATTGCGCCAGGCACCAGAGAGAATTGGCGGTAGCGATAAAAAGAGCGCGCGCCATCGCGATCATGCCTTTTGTGGCCGCTGAAAACAGATAAGCCGTAACCTTCAATTGACGCACCGGGAAACACGCTTCCCGGTGCCAATGCCGTTTTTCAATAAAGAAAAAGCGTGAAAATCATGCTCAATCTTGACTCGTCTTATTTTGTTTCCAAAGGTAAGCATCGCGAGTGCTATATTCATCCTGATAACAACAACCTTTTAATCAAAATTCTGCTGCCTCCCGTGAAAGGTAGCGCTCTTACCGAAACACTCCGCGAAGCAAGGTATTACCGCTTCCTGCTCAAAAAAAATATCCCCTTTACGATGCTGCCCGCTTTTCACGGCGAGGTTATCACCAATCGCGGCAAAGGTTACATTTTTGATTTAATCCGCGATTTCAACGGCAGTATTTCGAAAAGCCTGGAATATTACCTTACTCATCTTTCTTTTTCAGAGCATGAATACGGCTTGCTGGACGCTTCTTTTGATTTGCTCAAGGAATATCTGTTGCGCTGGAAAATTTTAACAATGCACATCCAGGCGAGAAATATCGTCTACCAGAAAATCGGCCCCGAAAAGCGGCGGCTGGTTATTATTGATGACATAGGTAATTCCGAATTTATTCCCGTCTCCAGTTATTTTGATTTTTTAGCTCAGTTGAAAATTAAACGCAAATGGCGACGCTTCGTTTCATCGCTGCTTCAGCAGTTTCCGGATAACGAATTCCTGAAAAATAAATTTTCCCAGGCGCGCTGAATTACGATAAAAATAATTAAGCATCTAAGATCATGCGCCAAAATAATTTTATTGGGATAAATTTTATTTTTTCATTGCAGATATTTATTTTTTTATGATAGCAAAGGGCATAATTTCATAAAGAACATTAAGGGCGCATTAATCCCATCCTCTTGATTTGTTGACATTTTTTTCACGGAGAGATTGCATGAAGGTGATTTTAAAGCAAAAAGTCCCGTCATTGGGCAAAGCGGGCGATTTAATTAAGGTTAATGACGGCTACGCCCGTAACTACCTGATTCCCAAAGGTCTGGCTATTGAAGCTGATGAAAAAAATATCAAAATGACCGAGCTGCAAAAGGAAAATATACTGAAAAAGGCACAAAAGGAGCATAAAGACGCCGAGGATCTGGCCGCGGCCCTGGCCAATGTAACCCTCACCTTTAGGCGCAAACTCGGCGATCAGGATAAAATTTTCGGCTCGGTAACGGCCAAGGACATCGAAGAAGCGCTTAAGGAAAAAAATTTCGATATCGACCGTAAAATGATCATTATCAGTGAGCATATAAAATCTCTGGGTGAGTTTAAAGTAAAAATCAAGCTAACCTCCGGCGTTGAGGCCGAGTTGAAAGTCAACGTCACCGGCGAAAAATAATGAAAGAGACTGATCCTTCCCTATACAAAGTTCCGCCGCAGAATATCGAAGCCGAACAATCCATACTGGGCGGCATTTTGCTGGAAAACAGCGCCATTAACAGCGCCCTGGAAATCATCTCCAAAAACGATTTCTACAGCGAAGCGCACCGTAAAATATTCGATGTTATCGTCGAGTTATCCGAAAAAAACGAGCCCGTCGATTTAATAACCCTGAGCAACGCGCTTAAGGGGAAAAACATGCTGGATTCCGTCGGCGGAACCTCTTATCTTGCGTCTCTGGTTGACAGCGTTCCTTCAGCGGCCAATGTTTCCAATTACGCAAAAATAGTAAAGGAAAAAGCGATTCTGCGCGGCCTGATCGGCTCGGCCACGGATATCATCAACAGTTGTTACGAAACCGGTTCCGATGTCGATGAGCTTCTCGATAAAGCTGAACACAGCATCTTCGAAATTTCCGAAAATAAAGTCCGCCCTTCTTTTTTTCCTATCAGGGAAATAGTCAAAGACAGCTTCCGTTCCATCGAAGAACTTTTCTCGCGCAAGGAACTCATCACCGGCGTGCCCACCGGATTTGAAAAACTGGATGACTTAACATCCGGCCTGCAGAAGTCGGAGCTGATAATTATCGCCGGGCGCCCCAGCATGGGAAAAACTTCTTTCGCGCTGAATATTGCCCAGTATGCGGCGCTGGAAGCGCAAACACCGGCGGCGATTTTTTCCCTGGAAATGTCCAAGGAACAGCTGGCCTTCCGCCTTCTGGCCTCGGAGGCCAAGGTCGATTCTCAACGGTTGAGAAAGGGATTTTTAGGCGAAACGGACTGGCCGAAGCTGACGACCGCCGCGGGAAAATTATCCGACGCGCCGATTTTTATCGATGACACTCCGGCGATAACTGTTCTGGAAATGAAGGCTAAATCGCGCCGCCTGAAGGCCGACCAGGGACTTGGTTTGATTATCGTGGATTATATTCAACTGATGCGCACCGGCAGTTACCGTGAATCGCGTGAACAGGAAATATCGGAAATCAGCCGCTCCCTGAAGGCTCTAGCCAAGGAACTCAGGGTTCCGGTAATCGCTCTTTCCCAGCTGAACCGTAAGGTGGAAGAGCGGCCCAACCGCCGTCCGCAGATGGCGGATTTACGCGAGTCGGGCGCCATTGAGCAGGACGCGGATGTCATCGCCTTTATTTACCGGGATGAAGTTTACAATAAATCAGACGACAATCCGGAAAAAGGAACCGCGGAAATCATCATCGCCAAGCAAAGAAACGGCCCCACCGGCATGGTCAAACTGGCATTTCTGGAAAGATTCACGAGCTTCGAAAACCTCGCCCGCGCGGACAGCATTTGATTATTTTTTGGCTTCGGATGCTTTTTTCTTATTATCATGCTTGAGGTATGGCAGGGCCAGCTGAACTTTTTTGAGCGCCTGCTTTTCGATCTGGCGCGCGCGCTCGCGTGTGATATTGAATTTGTTTCCGATTTCCTGCAGCGTTTCAGGATTATCCGCCATCACGCGGTTAACGATTATATAGCTTTCCCTTTCCGTAAGATTTGCCAGGGCGCCCGCGATATTCCTTTGCACCAAACTTTTTTCTTCGCTTTTGATCAATTGTGATTCCTGATTATCGCCATCGTAAGCCAGCAAGTCAATATGTGTGCTTTCGCCTTCATCGCCGATGAATTCATGGAGAGAGACGTCGCGCGCGCCCAGCCGCAGGTTCATCTCCTCCACTTCCGAACCCTTGACGCCCAGCGATTCGGCGATCTCGGCGAATTCGGGATTTTTCTGGGAAAGGGTTTCCAGTTCCTTCTTCGCCTGACTCAGTTTGAAAAATAGTTTTCGCTGCGCCTGCGTCGTTCCTATCTTAACAATGCTCCACGACCTGATCAGATAATTCTGGATATAGGCGCGTATCCACCAGACCGCGTATGAGATCAATCTGTATCCCTTGTAAGGATCGAATTTTTTCACCGCGTGAATCAGGCCGATATTACCTTCCTGAATGAGATCGGCCAGCTTAAATCCGTAATTGCGGTATTCGTGAGCGATTTTTACGACAAAGCGCAGATTGGAAACAATAAGTTTTTCCGCCGCTTCCATGTCGTTGTATTTTTTCAGGCGGACGGCTATTTTGAATTCTTCCTCCGCGCTCAAAAGCGGGAAGCGGTTGATTTCGGCGATGTACAGATCAAGCGTGCCGACTACGGCGGGTAGCTTCAAACCGGTGTTTCTCCTTGCTGTTTTATGGCAAATTACTTTTTATCCAACTAAAATTTCGCAGTCAAGATATTTGTAACACGGCTTGACAGAAAAAGTTTTGATGTTTAAAGTAAAGCCAATAAAATCAGGGACGAACAGATGAAACCCATCACCAAAACCATGGTCGAACACGCGACAAAAATCGCGCGCGCGGTGAAAGCCAACGCTTTTTTAGTGTGCGTGGATATTACACCGGAAATAATCGCTTTAGCCGAAGAAATCAGAAAAAATACGGCCGTTGTTTTTGTTACCCGGGAAAAAGAGCAACTGCCTGAAGATATTGATAAATTTGCTAAGAAGCTGGGTATTCCCAATGTTAATCTGACCCGCCTGGGCAAGATCAAGATCGCCATCGCCAAAGGGATCGTTTTGGGCCTTTTCAAAAAAGGCGACAAAATCATCGCGCTCAGCGGCGTGCCCAAGTTCGGCTACGCCGACAGCATTTTCGTCATTGACGTGGGAAAGGAATTTGAAATTCTGACCTCCGATTTTATCAGTGACGTTCTGGAAGATATTCAGCCGGAAGTATTCAACGCCGTCCTTAACCTCGCTTGCGAACTGGCGGCTCAGGGACGCGAATACAGAAAGGTCGGCACGATTTTCGTGCTGGGAGACGACGAAAAAGTCATGCAGCTTTCCCAACAAATGATCATCAATCCTTTTCTCGGTTATTCCGAAGAGAAGCTCAATATCCTTAATCCGGATTTGGAGGAGACCATCAAGGAATTTTCCGCGATTGACGGCGCGTTTGTCATCAAAAGCAACGGCGTTTTGGTCACCGCCGGCCGTCATTTAAACGCCGCGCCGGATATCCGTGATCTGCCTTCCGGCTTGGGCAGTCGCCATATCGCCGCCGCCGGCATCACCAACGTTACGAAGGCCGTGGCCTTTGTGATTTCCGAATCTTCCGGCAATGTGAGTGTTTTTAAAAACGGGAAGTTGTTTGTCACAATTGAAAAACCGATAGATTAAAAAGGAATCAATTATGCGTTTTGACAAATTTACGCTGAAAGTTCAGGAAGCGCTGCAGGGGGCCCAGTCCTATGCCGGTTCTCTGGGACATCAGTCTATCGAGCCTGAACACCTTCTCGTTTGTTTCCTGCGCCAGCAAGATTCCATTGCGGCGGCGATCCTTATCAAGCTGGGCGTTACTCCGCGTCAGATCGAACAGGAACTGGTCAGATTTCTGGAAAAACAGCCGCGTGTCGAAGGCGGCGCGGGACAGACTTATCTTTCCGGCCGTCTCAATAAAATTTTTGATAAAGCTCTCACCGAAGCCGCGCAATTGAAAGATGAATACGTCAGTGCCGAGCATGTTCTTGTCGCCATCACCGAGGAAAAGGCCGGAGAAGCAGCGAAAATTCTGCGTAAGACGGGCATTTCCAAAGACAGTATTTTTAAAGTTCTGGTCGAAATCCGCGGTAATCAGCGTGTTACCGACCCGAATCCTGAAGGAAAATATCAGGCGCTTGAGCGCTACGCGAAAGATTTTAACGAGCTGGCTAAAAAAGGCTCATTTGACCCGGTAATAGGCCGAGATGAGGAAATCCGCCGCATCATGCAGGTACTCTCCCGGCGCACAAAAAACAACCCCGTCTTGATCGGCGAGCCGGGCGTGGGCAAAACAGCAATTGTCGAAGGTTTGGCGCAGCGCATCGTCAACGGCGATGTGCCGGACAATTTAAAGGACAAACGTGTCGTCGGTTTGGACATCGGCGCGCTGGTGGCCGGCGCTAAATACCGCGGCGAGTTTGAAGAAAGACTCAAGGCGGTTCTAAAAGAAGTTGTAAGCGCGGAAGGCCAGATCATTCTTTTCATTGATGAAATACATACTGTTGTCGGCGCCGGCGCCTCGGAAGGTTCCGTGGACGCTTCCAATATGCTCAAGCCGGCGCTCGCGCGCGGCGAGTTACGCTGCGTGGGCGCCACAACTCTAAATGAGTACCGCAAATACATAGAAAAAGACGCGGCCCTGGAACGTCGCTTCCAGCCGATATTTGTCAAAGAGCCAACAGTGGAAGATACTATTGCCATTTTAAGAGGCCTCAAGGAACGCTACGAAGTCCATCACGGCGTACGTATCAAGGATTCCGCGATAATCGCCGCCGCGACTCTCTCCAACCGCTATATTTCTGACCGTTTCCTGCCGGATAAAGCCGTGGATTTGATTGACGAAGCCGCTTCACGCCTGAGAATCGAGCTCGATTCCATGCCTTCCGAAATTGACATCATCAACCGTAAAATCATCCAGTTGGAAATTGAAAAACAATCACTTAAAAACGATACGGATAAAAGCACCAAAGACAGACGCGAAAAAATTGAAAAAGAACTTGCCACGCTCAAAGAAAATTTAAACCAGATGAAAACACACTGGTCGAGTGAAAAAGACATTATCAAAAAAATACAAAATATCAAAAGCCAGATGGAATCATTAAAAATCGAAGAAACCAACGCCCAGCGCGAAGGTGATCTGGCCAAGGCCGCGGAAATCCGCTACGGCAAACTTGTTGAATTAAACAAAGAGTTGGAAAAAGACCAGCAAAAACTTACCGAGATTCAGAAAAGCAAACAGATGCTCAAGGAAGAAGTGGACGCGGAAGACGTCGCGGAGGTTGTCTCCAACTGGACCGGCATACCTCTTTCCCGCATGATGGAAAGTGACGTGCAGAAACTCATACATATGGAAGAGCGTCTCAAGATGCGTGTTATAGGCCAAGATGAAGGAATCACCGCGGTATCTTCAGCTCTGAGGCGTGCGCGTTCGGGATTGCAAGATCCCAATCGTCCCATTGGTTCATTTATTTTTCTTGGTCCTACCGGCGTGGGTAAGACAGAACTGGCCCGCGCCTTGGCGGAATTCATGTTTGACAACGAACTGGCAATGGTGCGTATCGACATGTCCGAATACATGGAAAAGCACGCCGTGGCGAGACTTATCGGCGCCCCTCCCGGATATGTGGGCTATGATGAAGGCGGCTATCTGACCGAAGCGGTCCGGCGCCGCCCCTACTGTGTTTTGCTGTTTGATGAAATCGAAAAAGCTCATCCCGATGTTTTCAATATCCTGCTGCAGATTCTTGATGACGGCCGTTTAACCGACGGGCACGGCCGCACGGTGGATTTCAAAAACACCATCGTTATTATGACCTCCAACGTGGGCAGCCAGTGGATTCAGGATGTTTCACTCCACGCGCAGGAAAAGCATAACCGCGCCATGGAAGCGTTGCGCGCGACTTTCAAACCGGAGTTTCTCAACCGTATCGATGATATCATAACTTTCCACGCGCTAACGCCAGCAGACATCAATCATATTATTGATATTCAGCTTGCGCTTATTGATAAACGACTCAAAGAACGCAAAATGAGCATCGAACTTTCAGAGGAAGCGAAAAAGCATATCGCGCAAATCGGCTACAGCCCGGTTTACGGCGCGCGTCCTTTAAAACGCGCTTTGCAGAAAATGATTCTTGATCCGCTGTCCATGGAAATTCTCGCCGGTAAATTTGCCGAGGGAGATAAAATCATCGCCGGTCTTTCGCAAAAAGACAAAATTACCCTGGCAAAAAAATAACATTAAAATACATCCCGGAAGGAGGCAATGATAATGGAAGAAAAGAAAAAAGATTCCGGATTTGTGGTGAAAGACAGGCGCCTCTTCGGCGATTCTGAAGAACCCCGTCCGCAGGAAAAAAAAGAAGAAGAAGCAACGTCCAGGAAAGAACCTTCTCCGGATAAGACAAAAGAAACCCTCGAGCATGCGGAGACTGATTATCCGCCGGTAAATTTTGCCAACTTTGTCCTGTCACTGAGCACTTCCGCCTTATATCACTTCGGCGACTTTCCCGACCCAGACGGAGGTAAAAGCGAAAAGAACCTTCCGGCGGTCAAGCAGACCATCGATATTCTCGATATGCTCCGTGAAAAAACAAAGGGCAATCTCGATGAAAATGAAAATCACCTGATTGAAGGCGTTCTTTACGAACTGAAAATGCGCTTTGTCAAAGAAAAGGGTTGAAATGGTCTGGCACGCTCCGGCAAAAATCAACCTCTTCCTGCGCGTTTTAGGCCGGCGACCCGACGGAT
>JBBIHZ010000043.1:6292-11012 GCA_037446735.1 Deltaproteobacteria bacterium | reverse complement strand
AATAAGATGTTCCCAGAGCGGCCCGGTAAACCCGCGCTCGTAGAGCTTGGGCAAGACGCGGGTCGCCTTGCTCTCGCCCGCGCCGATCAGCCAGTTAAAGCGTCCCGCCGCGTGCGCTTCCACTTTCTTTACTAGTTCAACATCGGATATATGCGGCGAACGGTAAAATACGGGGCGGAGAAGATTCTGTTCTTTTTCAATCTGCCCTGCTTTCAAGGCGTAATCGTACAAAGCCGTGTGCGGATAAATGCGTATGCCGCAGAAAAAGAAAAAAACGGCTTTGGCCAGCCTGTCGGCGCCGTTTAATGTTTCCTGCAGCGTCTGGCTGTTTTCCCCGGGGCCGCCCAGTAAAAAATAGTGCGCGATATAAAGCCCGGCCTGCAGCGCTTGCTCATGCGCCTGAAAAACATCGCGGGCGACAAAAGGTTTTTGGAGGTTTGCCAGCACCGTGTCGGATAATGACTCCGTGCCGAATTCCACGTGCGTGAGACCGGCATCAGCCAACCGCCGGTAATAATCGCCGGGCGCGGATGTCGGAGCGAAAAAACCGCCCCAGGGAATGGAAAGGCCCGTTTCGATAAAAGCCTGCGCCACCCGGGTACTGTGTTCGAAACTGGCGTTAAAAGCGGAATCAGTGATAAAAATATATTTAGCGCCGGCATCCTGCAGCGTGCGGGCGCGCCGCGCTATTTCTTCGGGCGGGAAAAACCGCATTTTCGCGCCTTCAATATGCGGATAAGTGCAGTAACTGCAACGAAAAGGGCATCCTCTTTTGGTCTGTAAATTAAGCATGCCGCCATAAGAAAGATAGATCTTTGTATGAGGATTTTCGGGGTTGAAGTTTCTCTGAATTTCCCCATCCCAAGGACGATAATCAACGCTTACGGTTTCTTTGGTAACCACGCCGGGTATCGATTGCACGTCTTTCTTGTCTCTAATGGCTTCTAGAAGCAGGGCTAACCTTTCTCCCTCTCCGACAATGCCGTAATCGGCGCCGAGCGCCTGCAGGAATTCCACGGGAAAAACAGTGTATCCGCTGCCGCCTAAAACCAAAATCGCCCCGGAGTTTTCCCGCACCAGGCGAACTAAATTCTGATAATCGACAAGAAAGTCACGGCTGTTAATGGTGTCAGTGTTGTCGATGTTTCTTATAGAAATGCCCACGACATCGGGCGAAAATTCCCGCACCAGCGCCGCAAGCAGGGTGGTATCTTCAAAGTCATTCAAGTCGACTATTTTTACCTGATATCGGGAATCCAAGGCGCCGGCGACATAATCCAGTCCCAGCGGATAAACGGGATAGGGCATCTTCAAAGTGTTTGCCGAAATTAGCAATACTTTCATGGCCAATCTTAACTTTTAAGGTAATTTTTATTTAAGCTTTTTTGCGCTGGTTTTCGAAAATATAAGTGGCCAGGGTGCGGACAGACGCAAAAACTTTCGCGCCGAGTTCTTTGTTTTCGATTTTAACGCCATAGTCTTTTTCTATCATCATCACCAGTTCCAGAACATCGATGGAATCGATTCCCGTGTCGCCGCCGACAAGTTGGGCGTCATCCTCAATATCCGCAGGCGTGACATCCATCAAGCCAAGTGTTTTGATAATTTTATCTTTAAGTTCTCCGATTAAATCTTCAAGCTGACCCATTCAACACCTCATTTATACTTAAGCGGCGCGTAACCGCGCCTTAATTTTTAACATCCGCGGCCGTAGCCGTCTCTTCTATCACGCAGATTTCCTTGATTTCATCGCCCAGAATTTTTTCCAGAACAGCCCTTGTTATCCAGGCACAGAAGGCCTTGATGTGTTTCAGACCCGCCATTCTGATGCCGATGACGAAAACCACCATGGAAATGGCGTATATCAAAGGTCCGCCGATAATGCCAATCAAAGGTTTTCTCATCCACACGGCAAGCGCCGCCAGGAAAACCACCGCGGGCAGGCCGATTACATAACTCAAAATAATCAGCAAAGTGCCCATGATCATGGAAAATGTCGGTTTTTTCTGAAAAGCGCTCAGATCGGCCTGTGTGGCAATCACCGTCCGGCAGTACTTCTTTTGGGCAAAATAACGCGCGGCCTTTTTTACTAACTGCAATCTTTGCTCCATTGCTGTTTTTTGTTAAAAAAGCGAGGCATCATAGCGTTATGTGCGAAAAAAATTCAACAAAAATTTATTTGCACAAGATGCCGGACAAAATTAAATGGCATTGTCACCGAAATTACGTTATAAACGATGCAACTTCAATAATATAAGGAGAAAAAATGAATCGCGCGGCTTTACATAAAATCACCTACGGCCTGTATATCGTCGCCTCCGGCCACGAGGGTAAATTCAACGGACAAATCGCCAATTCTCTTTTTCAGGTAACTTCCAATCCGGCGACCATCGCCGTGAGCATCAATAAAGAAAATTACACGCATGAGATGATTGCTAAAAGCCGCAAATTTACCGCCTCCATTTTATCACAGGATGCCCCCATGACTTTTATCGGCCTTTTCGGTTTCAAAAGCGGCCGCACTGTTGATAAGTTTAACGGTCTAAAAACCAAAAACGGCGCCACTGGCCTGCCCATTGTCCTGGACTACTGCCTAAGTTTTCTGGAAGCAGAAGTGGAAGGGCAGATGGACTGCGGCACGCATTCGATATTCTTCGCCAGAGTTGTGGAAGCCGAGATTACCGGCGAGGGTGAACCGCTCACTTACGCCTACTACCAAAGCGTCAAGGGCGGGAAATCATCCAAAAACGCGCCTACATACATACAGGAAGAGGCCAAGGCCAAGGTCAAAGCCGCGCCAAAAGCGTCCGCGCGTTATGTGTGTTCCGTCTGTGGTTACATATATGACCCGGATAAGGGCGACCCGGACAGCGGCATCGCGCCCGGCACGACTTTTGAAGATATTCCCGATTCGTGGACATGCCCCATTTGCGGCGCAGAAAAAGATAAGTTTGAAAAAGAAAAATAGAGAAAGTTCGCTACGCCGCTTAATTAAAAAATGTCAGTTAGGCAAACTATATGAAGAACGCTTATTTCACCGGCGGCATGGGAGTGGTTTTCCAAATACTTGCCGCCGAAAATAAACCTCGGAAATTTCTCGATATTCCCGCCGGCAGCGGATTATTGGGCGAGCGGCTGCGTGAGCTGGGCCATGTTGTAGTTAATGCCGACATTAACCGCGATAAGCCGGATTTTATTTTTGCCGACATGAACGAAAAACTGCCGTTCGCTGACGGGGAATTTGACGCCGTCAGTTGTATGGAGGGAATTGAACACACTATTGAGCCCATGACACTGATTAAAGAACTATGCCGTGTCAGAAAATCCGGCGGCAAAATTATCCTCTCTACTCCCAATATTCAAAATATCTATTCTCGCCTGAAATTCATGTGCATGGGTTATTTTTTTCTGTTTAGCCCATGGGGCAGCATCCAATACAACATTGCCGAAAAAAAAGATCGGGGGGCATATTTCTCCGCTAACCTATCTTCAGCTTCGTTACTTTTTCCAATTACGCGGAGCGAAACTCGTTGACGTGAAGTGTCAAAGATGGAAGAAAAAATATCTTATCCCTTTCCTTCTGCCTTTTGTGGCCGTAGGATGGCTGTGGTCCCGAAGAGAAATGCCCCGCGAATATAAAGCTAAGCCTGAGCAACGGGAAATTTTACGTCATCTGTTTTCCCCCGCGGTTCTCTTCGGCCGCTCACTCATTTTGATATTCCAGAAAATTTAGCCAAATATCAGTACAAGCGCTTTTTACAATTCTTCCCTTTAAAAATTAATAATTGCCGGATATCGGAGAATGTCCGGTTGAGCGAAAAAAGATTATTACCGGAATAAGGGCGATCATCGTCAGTGCCGCGCTGGCGGCCCGGATAGCCGAAATTTTGGGCAAAGACGCCGCTAAATGCCGCCGCGAAGCCGGAAACCGTCACCTGCAGCGCCGCCTGCAGCGTGTAATCCGTGCCGGGTGATTCCTTGCGGCACACACCCATCATCAAAGTGAAAAGCGCCACCGTGGAAAGGCCGTCGACAAATTGTTCCATACAGACAACAGCATACAAAAGTGATTTCTCAAACGCGCCACTTGCAATAAACAAATAACCGATAAAACCCATTGCCTGCAAGGCTCCAAAAAGCAGAAGCGCGTTGCGATGCCAGAGCCTCAGCAAAAATAAGCCACCCAATAGCGCGCCGCTAAGTCCCGCGATCACGCCAATCACACCCGTGATCAGTCCAATATCCGCAAGCGATAATCCCTGATCCGAAAGCATCGGCCCGATCATGCGCGAAGCCATGGAATCGCCCGCTTTGAATGTCGTTACCGTAATCAACCACCACCCCGTGCGTTCCCGTGAAACAAAATCAGCAAAAAGTTTAACGTAGCCGCGCCAGCCCTGCCATGCCGGGCGCGTTGCACCGGTTTTTTTCACTACAGGCTTCTCGCGCATAAACCAGACGGGAATCAGTACCGGGATAATCAAGATCGCCAACGCAGAATATGATAATTGCCATCCGAAGCGCGTGACCAGCCAAAGCAGAAAGCCGCCGCCGAAAATCATGCCGCTTTTATAACCGATCACCTGCACGCTACATCGCCTTAAGCCCGGCGCGCGAAACGTTTATTTTCTGTCTGCCGGCACGGACGGCAGCGACGGCCGCACCGATGCCGCGGGCGCTGTCGTCACACCGAGACTTATGGAAGAAATGAAAAACATCG
>JBBIHZ010000043.1:0-6282 GCA_037446735.1 Deltaproteobacteria bacterium | reverse complement strand
TCTCGAGCAGAACGGCGCGGTCGACGTGGAAGAGCGGATGCGCATCTGGCGCGAAACGCCTCCTATAATTTTTTCGCGAAGACAGGCTGCCTGTTCAAAACCGGGCCCACTTATACCAATGTCTGCGATATACAAATTCTTTTGGTTGTGTGATAAACTTGTCTGCAAAAGGAGGTTTTTATGTGTGATACATGCGGCATCGGGCCCCAATATACGGCCTCCGGCATCAGCATTTTCGGAAAAAATTCCGACCGCGAACCGGATGAAGCACAGCTTGTCGTGTCTGTGCCGACAAAAAGCTACAGCGCGAAAGAAGACCTACGCTGTACTTATATCAGCATCCCTCAGGTTGAGGCAACTTACGCCATGGCGCTTTCCAAACCTTTCTGGCTGTGGGGCGCGGAGATGGGCGTCAACGAAAAAGGCGTTGTCATCGGCAATGAAGCGCTTTTTACCAAAGTAAAACAGGAAAAATCACCTGGGTTGATCGGCATGGATTTGCTGCGGCTCGCGCTGGAAAGAGGCGCCGACGCAATGGGCGCGGCGCGCGTCATTATCGATCTTTTGAAAAAATACGGGCAGGCGGGCGCCTGCGGTTACCGCGATAAGAAATTCAGCTATATGAATTCCTTCATCATCATGGACCGGAAGTTTATCATCAAGCTGGAGACCGTGGGCAGGGACTATGCTCTGAAGAATGCAGGCACGCATGCCGCGATTTCCAACGGCATCACCATCGCGCGCGACTGGGACGTATCTTCACTCGCGCCGAATGCCGATTTCAGCAAATTCAGCGATCCGCTGGTTACCTATTTCGCGGGTAGCGCGTTTCGCAAAAGCGGCAATGAAGCCGCCATGAATCAGGCAAAGGGAAAAATCGGCGCTGAAGAAGTTTTTGCTATGCTCAGAGCTCATCACGGTGACGCGCCGGGGAAGAGATTCAATCGCGATGTCTGCATGCATGCCGCGGGTCCGCTCATCAGAAAATCACAGACGACCGGTTCCATGGTTGTGGAGCTGCACCCGCAAGACAAATTCCGCATTTTCGTCACCGGTGGCTCCGCTCCGTGCCTGAGTGCCTATAAGCCCTTTTTACCCGCCGCGCCGTTTGCGGACGCGGGAGTTGGCGCGGGCAATTATTCCGCTAATTCATACTGGTGGCGTCACGAGGTCTATCAGGTCAATGCCTTTTTGCGCTATGCATCCGCCAGAGATTTGGCGCGGGAATACATAAAGGAATTTGAAGAAAAATATGTCGAAAATTTTCCGCCTTACGCATGGAACGCAAATGACAACTCTCTTATTGCTGGCTCTCATAAAGCGTTTCAAGAAGCGGAAAAGCAGGAAAAAATTATTTTTGAACGGATGACGACAATAAAAAAACAAACCTTGCGGCCATCCGCCTTCTTGTGGAGACGTATCGCGCAGCGTTCCGGCGTACCGATTTTGTAACACAGGTGATTTATGGCAGCGAAAAAACATTCTGATAACCTGACCTATTTTCCTGATTCGATAAAGCGCCTTGTGGACGGAGAAATACACTCCGGTGATTTCCTGTGCGGCCTACCCGCGCACGCGGGAGACAAAGAATGCGGGCATCTTTTTCTTAATATTTATGACGATGGAAAAATCAGAAAACGCTTTGAGCAAATCGGCCTGATTTCTTATCTGCATGATAAAGGCTACACAAAAATAAAAATTGTGGCGGAAAAAGTTGGATCGTTTACTTCCCGCCTGAGTGTTTACGACACAACGTTCGCGCCGGAAAATATTCTTATCGACACGCGGTTCAGCGAAACAGTTTTTACGCCGCACGCGGAATTCTGCGCCCTGCTTGACGAAAAAAGAGAGGCCTGCTCGTTTAACCTGATTGTCATCGAATGGCTGGAGACAATCAATCCACGCGCGGAATTTAGCGCCCAGCGCCCGCAATTGCCCGGGCAAAAAAAACCGGGCCTGGGCGCGCTCGCGTATATCAAGAAATTTTTACCGCTTTTGGGCGCAGATGCCGCCCGCGACGGATTTATCAAAATCGCCGATCACGCGCACAACGCCATCATTTACGCGGATATTTTCATGTTTGTTAATCCGCAGCGCCAGGGATACCTAAACGCGCTGCGGCGCGACCTGGAAAAATTCACGCTTAGTGAAATCGCATGGGGCTTTCTTACCGAAACAATCTATGACGCGAAAACCGGCGCGCCGGAAATATATATACCTTCCGAACAGGTTTTGCCGCTTAACGACAGATTTATGGAAATTTTTACTTCCCGAAAATACGCCCAGGGCGTGCAGGATATTTACGAAAGCAAAACATTTAAATTTGATTTTGAACGCATGAAAGCGCTAAGAGAGGAATGGTTAAGAAAAAACAGATTGGAAGAAGCTTAAGCAGCCTGTTTTTGGGCAAAAACTTTTGTCGCCTGTCACGTCACAAGAACTCAGGCAATCACTTCGACCGCACGGAGAGCAGCATCCCAAAGCCTAACAGAAAAAGTCCCGCAAAGTAGACAGGGATGGTAAACAAAGGCGAGGGGTGTCCGTTAAAAACAAACTTGGCCAGAGCTATCATCGCGTCGGAAAGCATAAAAACAAATGCCCCCACAGCGGCGAGGGGACGAACATCAGCTACGATGGCCAGCATGGTCATCAGGGTAATAACAACAAGGTATAACATAACAGGCACAAGCAGCGAACCCAGTTTGGGAACTAGCACAATGGCCATGGCCAGCGAAAAAAGCAACACGGGTATTATCCACAAACGGCGGGGACTTTTTGAAACTCGCCGCATCCAGAATAAGATAATAAAGCCGACATGACCGAGAAGAAACGCGGCAAGCCCGGGGACAAACAGGCGCACCCGATCTATGTCGAGAATCACGTCCCCAGCGCCGCAAAAAAGCGCGCCGGCCAGCATCGCGATTTTCTGAGGAAGCGCCAACTGGCCGGTGACAAGTATTGCGAAAGCCAGAGTCAGCGCCGGAATCACCTTTATAACAAAGCTGGCCGTAAAGTCGGGCATAAATATTTTGACCAGCATGAAAATTACGGCGGCCGCCACATAGACCACCATGAAAGGCATATAGGAGATTTCTTTTTCGCTTTTCATACGTTAATTAATAATTGTATATTCAAAGAAATGCAAGAAAAAAAGCCCCGCCTCCGGAAGAGGCGGGGCTCAACACAACACTTTTTTAACTGAGCGTCACGGATTAAGGTACAGTTTATACCGGGCAGCCGCCTCTACCTTTTCGCGGCTCCACAGCATCGGCAGGTATTCGACTTTAGCCCAGGGCACCATCTGATCTTCATACCAATTGCTTCCCGGATGGCCGCTGACGCCGGTGGAATTTATTTTCATGCTCTTGTCAAAATCATCCAGGTCAATAATCATGCGCATGGAAGGTATCAGCCCCACACCGAAATGCCCCTTGCTCGCGTACCAGATATTGTTGTTGACCGTTTCCGTGGAGCCGGAGGTGGGCACGGGTCCGCGGTTGACCAGCCCTTCGAGAAACTTGATGCGGCTGGCGCCCAGCGGATTGCTGACGAAAGTAGCGGTATGAAGCTTGCCCCAATTCCATTTATCACGGTCCTTACCCTGGGCCGTCTTTGCCGCCGCGTAAGCTTCGGCAAATGATTTAATCAGTGTTTCATCGCGTGTTTCTTTCTTGTCCGGCGTCGCGGGGTCATCCCACCAGGGGTCGTGGGGGTTCTGTAAAAGGAGGGTGATTGCCCACAACTCCTTATCAATCCCATCGGCCTTTCCTATGTCTCCTATTTTATTTTGAAAAGTGTTCTGCATTAATTTCATGATAAAATGGTTGAACAACACGGTATGCGGGCTATCCTCTCCACAAACGGCATCCCATTTCATAAGCCAATCGCGAGCATCGGCCAGTTCCGCGTCTTCAAGCTTTAAATGGGCCAGCGCGGGCATAATCTCCTGAGCCGGGATGCTCAAATTATCACCCTGTATCGCATGGTATGTAGCCACGCTGTGCGGCGCAAGTTTCTTCATTAAATCGTAGGTGCGCTGCGAGCGGTATCCATAAACCCACTTGTTATATTTGGAACCGAAGTGAGCGTTGACATCCGGCCCCAGCTTCCTGTCGAGCATGGCGAAATAACGGGGAGGCGCTATTTCCTGGTTGGAAGCCACGATATATTTGCGCGCCGGGTTATACAGACGCGGCATGAGTTCATAAGGGACATAACCCCTCCACGCGTATTTGTCTGTCCAGCCGGGCACGGGCACCTGGCCGGTGTGGTTTTTCGCGCGAACGGGAATCTTCCCTGGCATCTGCAAGCCGATGTTGCCTTTACGGTCGGCATAAACGATGTTTTGCGAAGGCGTATCCCAATATTTGAGCGCGCCGATAAAATCATTCCAGTTTCTGGCGCGGTTGAGCTTCAAAATGGCCAACGTGATGGTGCTCGGCTGCAAGCCGGTCCAACGCAGGGCGAGCGGGTCTTTGTTGTTAAATCCCGCCTGTTCGCCGGTCTGGGGATCTATTCTGTTTTCATTAATGATTGGCCCCAGGTGCGTAACCCTAACCTTAATGTTGAGGGAGGGCTTTCCGTCGCCGAATCTGATCGTTTCTTCACGGACGGTCATGTCGCGCCATTTCCCGTTCCACTCATATTGCAGCGGATTGGCCGGGTTGATCTTTATTTGATAAAGATCGTTTACATCCGGATAGACATTTGAGTTGCCCCAGGCGATGTCGTTATTGTGCCCCGCGATCACGCCGGGCGAAAGGGCAAAGGCAAAGCCGGTTACATCAAAAGGCCTTCCGGCGCCGTCGTCCGGGCAATGCAGCGCGACTTCATACCAGATTGATGGCTGTTGTATGCCCAGGTGAGGATCGTTGGCCAGAAGCGCCCTGCCGTGTTTTGTCATGAAGCCGGTAGCCACCCAGGAATTAGTTCCGATTCCTTCAGCCTGACCCATGATGTGGGATAAATCGGCGGCGGGATTATCATAAAATTGAGCAACCTCGGCAGTTATTTTTTCCGGCGGCGTGGGCGCTAAAGCTAAAGCGGCGGGATACATTGCCTTAATATCCTCTTCCAGCAAGGTGGTGGGTTTCAGCCCGTGCGGCCAGGCCGGAACCAGCCACTGTTCCGCCATTTTTGGGCCGAGCTTGGCATAGAGCCTGGCGCGGGTGATTTCCAAATCGCGCGAAAGGCCCAGGTCCCGGGCCATCAGCTTGGAGAAGACCAGCGTGTCCAGAGGTGACCACGGCTCCACCTTGAATTTGACTCCGGTAAGTCCGAGAATCGAATAGTTAAATGAAAGCTGCTGAGGGCTGCGGCCCGCAATATACGCGTTTACTCCCGCGGCAAAAGCATCCAGCGCCGCGCGTTCTTCCGCGCTGTAGCTGTTATATTCCTGTTCGACGACTTTATACAAACCCAGTGACCTCAAATAGATATCGGAATTTACCAGCGCGGCTTTCTTTCCGGTCAGTTCCTCAATCCGCCCGCCGCATGTCTTGCGGAAGAATTCCATCTGCCACCAGCGGTCCTGCGCCTGAACGTACCCCTGGGCGAAGAAAAGATCCCGCATGTTGTTCGCGTAGATATGCGGTTTGCCGCCGGCATCGCGCAAAACCTCCACGCGTTCCTTCAATCCCACGACTTTCAGCTCGCCTTTTACCTGCGGCTGCGGGCGGATTTTGTAGTAAGCACAACCACCCAGCGTGTTCACTAAAATCGAAGTGAATAGGACGATTACCGCGGCTTTAAAAATCTTGCCACGTGTATCCTTTTCCATACTTAAATCCTTTCCGCGCCCTGATAAAAAACAAAGACGCATGAGAATTTATCGTCCCTTAATTGACGAAAGTCAATAACAAGCTTTTTAAATTATTTTTTACGAAGACCGCTGGTCATGAAAAAAGATGTTGCTTTCATTTTAAAAAACTTTAATAATCACCCGTAAAGGTATCTTTCCGCTCAAAAAATTATTAAGACTTGTTGGCATGTCACAGTCCGGTAAAACCTTGACGTAAAGACACTCATCAATATACATACGGTTAATCATTATGGCAAAAGTCAAAGAAGCTAAAAAATTTTTCGGCCAGGACATAAGAGCTTATCGCGAAGAAAGAAAAAAGAGCTTTACAGACCTGGCGCATGAAACCGGATATCCTGCCGACATTCTGGAAAAAGCGGAAACAGACAAAATGACTCCGCCGGTAGCGCTTGTGTTGCGGTTGAGCCGCACCTTAAAGGTTGATGTGGAAGCGCTGGAAGGCGAAAAAAGCAAGAAAACAG
>JBBIHZ010000042.1:7705-11195 GCA_037446735.1 Deltaproteobacteria bacterium | reverse complement strand
CGGATTAGAGTGCTGCTGACAGTTTCTCCGTCTACTTTTACGGCGTCAATCACCTCCACCTCAAAACCCATTTCACGTCCCGCGGCAATCAGATAATCACTGGTGCCGCTTTTGCCCTGACCGAACTTATAATCGTGACCGACAATGATTTTTTTAATGACCAGTTTTTTCACCAGATCATGCCGAACAAACTGTTCGGCGGTGGTGCGCGAATAATCCAACGTAAAAGGAATGACCACTGCCGCGTCAATCAAACACTGAGCCAAAAGATTCAATCTTTCCGGAAGCGTCGTAATCATATAAAAAGGACGGATATCCGAATGCAGTATCATCTTGGGATGCGGGTCAAAAGTGATCACCAGTGATTTTGCCCCCGCCTGACTCGCCTCGCCGACCAGCTTGCGGCAGATATACTGGTGGCTCAGATGCACCCCGTCAAAATTGCCGATGGTGACAAACGCCCCGCGAAAATCGCCGGTTACGCTTTTTATGCTGTCAAATACAATCATGTTTCAGAGCCGTTTCATTAATCATCAGCGCGGTAACATAGCATTTTGTATATTATTTTCAAGCTCATTTTATCTTGACAAGAACAGCATGTTGGGTATAGTGCACTGTTCGCGTGCCGAAGTGGCGGAATTTGGTAGACGCGCTAGGTTCAGGGTCTAGTGGGCGTACGCCTGTCCGGGTTCAAATCCCGGCTTCGGCACCATTCTTCTCCCCTGGTTTTTACCGCATCGCAAACTCAATTAATATGTGCTATTAACATTTCCAGTTGTCGTGATAATTGTAAACTTCTGGTAAGTCTTTTATGAAAAAATTTTTACTTCTCATCCTGATTGCCATCGCGGGTTATTTTCTGTGGCAGAAATATTCAGTGGTGGAAACACCACAATTGGAACCTCTTTATGGCGGCTATTATGTTGTAGTTTATGGAAGAGAGTCCTGTGGCTGGACAAAAAAATATATGGATGACCTGAGGACTGAAGATATCCGCTTCGTTTTTAAGAGCGTTGATGATCAGAACAACGCGGACGAACTTCACCAAAGAATGAAAATCGCGGGTTTGGATACCGGTTACTATTTGCTGCCTGTCATTGATGTCAATGCCCATATTTACATCAGGCCGGAGATGGAAAAAATAATTGCCGCGTATAACGGGCAATGATTCCTGCTTGCGTGATCCTTTTACCGTTTGTTTTCGTGAGCGTATAATGCTTGACGCTGCAAAACTTTTTATCTATCCTATAACGCAATTAAACCCATTTTTTCAGGAATCAAATGCTTGATAATTTACTGAGTAATTTTAACGCGTACCTGCAGGGGTCACTGTTTTTGGCGTTTCTTGCCGCTTATCTGGGCGGTGTTGTTATCAGCTTTACGCCCTGCACCTATCCGCTGATTCCCGTTACCGTGGGATACATAGGAGCGCGCTCCGCATCATCAAAACTGCGCGGCTTTATCCTTTCGCTATTTTATGTTCTAGGACTGGCCGTAACTTATTCCGCCCTAGGTGCGGCGGCGGCGCTTACCGGCAAACTTTTTGGGCAGATGCAGACCGCGCCCCTTACCTATTTTCTGATGGCCAACCTTTTCATCATTATGGGGCTGGCCATGCTGGGTGTTTTTAAAATTTCCCTGCCATTGCCGCAAAAACTTATGAATGCCACAGACAACATCAAAAAGGGCTTTGCCGGAAGTTTCCTGCTGGGCGCCGCTTCCGGTTTTATTATCGGCCCCTGCACGGCGCCGATTCTCGGCGTTATTCTTGGTTATGTCGCGCTGCAAAATAATGTCCTTACGGGCGTGGCGCTGCTTTTTGTTTTTTCCTTAGGTATGGGCACGCTTTTGATTATCGTCGGGACGTTTACCGGACTAATTGCCTCTTTGCCCAAATCAGGGGCATGGATGGAAAGAATCAATTACATCTTCGGTTTCATTCTGATTGGCGCGGGCGAATATTTTCTGTTTACCGCGGGAACTTTGGCTTATTAAAATTTAAAAAGAGGATATAAATGACGAAAAAAATAACCGTGTGGTTCATAATCACTTTCATCATGCTCTTTGGCTCTGCGGCTTTCTCCTTTGGCCAGTTTATCCCTAACGCCCCGTTCAAAGCGGAACTGTTGAAGGCGCCTGATTTTTCCCTCAAAGACCTGGAGGGAAAAGCTTACCGTCTGAGCAAATCCAACGGCAGACCCGTTTTACTTTTCTTCGGCGCAACCTGGTGCCCGGCCTGTCGCACGGAAATACCATCCATGAAAGATATTTACGCAACCTACACCCCGCAGGGGCTGGAGATTGCCTACATCAATATCGGCGAGTCGGCAAAGCGCGTCGCGCGTTTCGTTCAGACCAATAAACTTCCCTACCGGACACTGCTGGATGAAAACGAAAATGTCGCCGATCTTTACAATATCGTCGGCGTGCCGACATTCGTTCTGATTGACAAAAAAGGCATCATCATCAATATCAGCCATCGTAGCGCGGATCTTCCCTTTATAAAAATTTTCCCGCAAGACAATAAGGGTGTGAAAAAATGACCGAAAAAAACTGGCTGCAGACATTCACCAGATCGGACACGGATTTTTGGCTGGGCGGCGTGTGCGGCGGGCTGGGTGAGCACACGCCGGTTCCTTCATGGACCTGGCGGCTAATTTTCGCCCTGCTTTTTCTTTTTTACGGCACGGGACTGCTGATATATGTGCTTCTGTGGATTTTTATTCCGCCAAAATCTCAACCAAAGGATAAACAATGAAACTGACCGACGACATTTATGTTTACGAATGGACAAATTATTTCGACAACAATTGCAACAGCTTTTACATCGGCGGAGAAGTTAACGCATTGATCGATCCGGGCCTGACCCGCTACCTGCCTGATCTGCTCAACCAGATGGCCGCTGACGGCGTCAAAAAAGATAATATCCGCTACGTCATCAACACCCATTCGCACCCCGATCACTTTCAGGGCTCGGAGCTTTTTGATCCGGAAACGGTCAAAATCGCCCTGCATGCCAAAGAACTGGAGTTTCTCAGGGGCGTGGGCTCCGAACTCTACGGCCTTTTCGGCATCACCGTGCCGCAGATGAATATTAATCTGCCGCTGGAAGAAGGAAATATAGCGCTCGGCGAGGAAATTTTCAAAATCATTCTGGCGCCCGGCCATTCCCCCGGCTCCATTGGTCTTTACTGGCCCAAGCAGAAAGCGCTTTTCTGCGGCGATGTCATTTTCCAGCAAAACGTCGGACGCACGGACTTTCCCGGCGGCAACGGCAACCTTCTGAAAAAGAGCATCATAACTCTTTCCCAGCTTGATCTGGAATATCTCTTTCCGGGGCACATGGGCATGGTCACAGGCAAGGAAGACATTCAGGATAATTTCAACGTTATCATTCAGAATATTTTTCCTTACATTTAATATTTTCCGGAGAAAAAGATTTTATGGCCAATGAAGGCAACAAGGTAATTTACTCCATGATTGGAGTGAG
>JBBIHZ010000042.1:4540-7692 GCA_037446735.1 Deltaproteobacteria bacterium | reverse complement strand
TCTACGACAAGAAACCGGTGCTCAAGGATATCTATCTGTCGTATTTTTACGGCGCGAAAATAGGCGTGATCGGCCTCAACGGTTCGGGCAAAAGCTCTCTTCTAAAAATTCTGGCCGGCGTGGATACGGATTTTCTCGGAAAAACAATTTTATCGCCGGGCTACACCGTGGGCTATCTGGAACAGGAACCACGGCTCGACGAAACAAAAACGATAAAGCAAATCGTCGAGGAAGGCGTGCAGTCCACCATCGACCTCATCAACGAATATAACATCATCAACGAAAAATTTTCCGAACCTATGTCGGACGATGAAATGACCAAGCTCTGCGACCGACAGGCCGCCGTGCAGGAAAAGCTCGACGCGCTGGATGCCTGGGATATCGACGCGCGCCTGGACATGGCGATGGACGCCCTGCGCTGTCCGCCGGGCGACACGCCCGTAAAAATTCTCTCCGGCGGCGAAAAACGCCGCGTCGCCTTGTGCCGCCTTTTACTGCAAAAACCAAGCATTCTGCTTTTGGATGAACCTACCAATCATCTGGACGCCGAATCCGTGGCCTGGCTGGAGCATCATCTGCAGAAATACGAAGGAACAATCATCGCCGTCACGCACGATAGATATTTTCTGGATAACGTCGCGGGCTGGATTCTGGAGCTTGACCGCGGCCAGGGAATTCCCTGGCAGGGAAATTATTCCTCTTGGCTGGAGCAAAAACAAAACCGCCTGAAAAACGAAGAGAAGGCCGAAACGGAAAGAATAAAAACACTCGAGCGCGAACTGGAATGGATCCACATGTCGCCTAGGGGCAGGCATGCCAAATCCAAGGCGCGCATCAGCGCCTACGAGCAGCTTTTGGGCCAGAATATGGAGCGCGAATTAGCCACGCGCGAAATCTTTATCGCGCCGGGGCCGCGCCTGGGCGATCTGGTAATCGAAGCGAAAGGCGTCTCCAAATCCTACGGCGAAAAACTGCTGGTGGAAGGCATGACCTTTAAACTGCCGCCCGGCGGGATCGTGGGCGTCATCGGCCCCAACGGCGCGGGCAAAACCACTTTATTCCGGATGATTATCGGGCAGGAAAAACCGGACGCGGGGGAAATCCGTATTGGCGACACGGTAAAACTTGCCTATGTCGATCAGAGCCGCGACGCGCTGCCTGCCGACAAAACCATCTGGGAAGTGATTTCCGATGGTCTGGATATCGTCCTCATCGGCAACCGGCAAATAAATTCGCGCGCCTATGTCGCTCGCTTCAATTTTTCCGGCACGGATCAGCAAAAGAAAGTGGGAATTCTTTCCGGCGGCGAACGCAACCGCGTGCATCTGGCGCGCATGCTCAAGGAAGGCGGCAATGTCCTGCTGTTGGATGAGCCGACTAACGATTTGGATGTCAACACTTTACGCGCGCTGGAAGACGCGCTGGAGAGCTTTGCCGGCTGCGTGGTGGTCATCAGTCACGACCGCTGGTTTCTGGACAGAATCTGCACGCACATTCTGGCTTTTGAAGGAGACAGCAATGTGCTTTTCTTCGACGGCAATTATTCCGAATACGAGGAAGACCGCAAAAGCAGATTCGGCGCCGCCGCCAGCCAGCCGCATAGAATAAAGTACCGGCAGTTGACGCGCAGGTAAAAAAAGCTAAATTTGAAAAACAGTTTTAATTTTTATTGCAATCAATTAAATCATCTCATATAAGTTACGTTTAATTTAACCAAGGCATCAAACAATTTTTTTTAGGAGAGAAAACAATATGGCAAAAGCAATGACAAAATCACAGCTGATAGAAAAAGTGGCAACCAAGGCGGGCATTACAAAAAAAGTAGCAGGAGAACTCTTGGAGTTAATCGCTGATATAGCTTGCAAGGAAGCCAAAAATACATTCACGCTTCCCGGAATCGGCAAGCTTGTGCTTGTCCAGAGAAAAGCTCGAATAGGCAGAAACCCCGCCACTGGCGAAACCATCAATATTCCCGCCAAGAAAGTTGTGAAATTTAAAGTGGCAAAAGCGGCCAAGGATGCGATTCTCGGCAAAAAATAAAATGCTTAATTTTTTCAGTTATTACAATCCTACTCAGAAATGAGTAGGATTGGTCATCATAAATCACCATCAGCTGCCTGATCGTTTGCCGGCAAAATAAATTGATTATGAGTACTATTTTCGCCTTACGCGCAGATAATTAGGTTAAAAATGGAACCTCGCGTATGCGGGGTGAAACCCGGCGAATGCCGGGCTAAAAATTGAGGACTAAGTACCAAAAGCTATTTGGTGTCATTCCGGCGAAAGCCGGAATCCATTTAGCTTTTTTTCTTTGCGAATAAATAGAACCGGCAGATTTATTTTAAAAGCAGACTCGCCGCCACCAGCCAGCCGTACAGGATAAAGTATCGGCAACTAACGAGAAGATAGCACCGCTTTTTTTACTTTCTAGTTCGCTGACTACACCTACTAATAAACAAGCATGGTAAACAATTATTCTGATAATTTGCGTTTGAAATGTTCAACGGCTGAAATCAGCTGGGGCTGCAAGCCATCCACTGGATTAATTTGTTAGCCAAGTCACTAATTCTTATTATATTATGTAAAGCGAATTTAATTCTTAATCTTTTCTTATTGTTCTAGCAACTAGCTCTTTTGCATACTCTCCACAGGCAACGGGAATGGTAATATCTTTTTGAGAATAGTTAGAATAATCTTTGCTGAGATCAAAACATTGAGCTTTGCCTCCTAACCAGAATCCATTTGGGTCATAGGTTCCTGAATAATTCTTGCAGTCAGTTTTACAAATACCAAAATGAAGATGTGAATACCCGTTGTTGGATGCGCCTGACAGACCAATTAATTCCCCTCTTTTTACCGATTGGCCCCTCACAACAAAAATTCGTGTTAAGTGGCCATATAGGGAACGAAAATACTCTTCATGCGAATCTCCATGCGAAATACCAACAAAAATTCCACCACCCCATCGCTCCTTAGCACCTGGCTCTCCAATGTAAATAACCTCTCCATCAGAACAAGCAATTATGGGTGTGCCTATTTTTATATCGAAATCAATTCCAGGATGACGCATTTCACCATAGCTAACAGGTGCTCCGTAAGGATTACCAACATAAAAGGGACCATGGGTTGCACATGAGGATACCAGAAAAGCG
>JBBIHZ010000042.1:0-4530 GCA_037446735.1 Deltaproteobacteria bacterium | reverse complement strand
ATGATGATCAGACAAAAAAATAGTTGCTTCATTTCTATATCTCCTTGGCTAACAAATAATATATGTAATTCGCTTTTTCCAGTTATTTGAGTATTGAAATAACTTAACTTCTTTGTCCCTGAAAGAAAAATATTCCATTATTTTCAGCGAAGAACTATTTATATGATTTCGTATTTTATGGCAACAAGGATGAAAAGAGAGCTTCGTCAAACATGGGATATTTGTCCAACTGTTTATTATTTACCGATTGAAAGGTTGAAGACTTAGACAAATTGACATTTTAACGATTTCAGGAAGAAATATTCATATTTAAGTCCAATGCTAGCATTAAAAGCTGACCTTTGTTTTATACTAAGGTATCTTTATCTTCCTTTTCTCCGGCTCCGGATGTTGGCGGTACAAAATCGCGATGTTGCCGATTAGGCCGACAAGTTCGCTCTTTGTGGCTTCAGCAATTTCCTGCGAGATTTCTTTTTTTGCTTCCTTGAATTCGCCGAATTTTATTTTGATAAGTTCATGATCTTTTAATGCCAAATCAACCGAGGAAATAAGGCCTTTAGTCACGCCCTTGGCGCCGATAATCACCAGCGGTTTGAGATGGTGCGCCTGCGCGCACAGATATTTTTTTGCCGAACCTTTCATAATTTTTATTTTGACGCTCTCTTTTGTCGATGATGCCTCTCTATATACCATCATTTGTCCCTGCCGGGCATAATAAAAAATGTTCTCTTGGCTTTCCGTCAAAAAGAATACCTCTTGATTTCATTATCTTATTTTGTGTATACCAATAGTCAGAAATATAAACAATCATGGCTCGCCCGTTAAAATCTAGTATATTCAAGCATTTATATCTAGGGAACTCAGGCGGCAGGGACGGAGAAAAATAAGCGGGAGATGGAAGCAGAAGGAACAATTATTAAAGATGTCGGTGATCAAGCAACAGCATTAACTGAAGCCCAATCAAAAGAATTACTCAAAAATTACGGCGTGCCGGTGGTGGAAGAAGCAATCGCGGGCACGCCCGAAGAAGCGGCAGCGATGGCGCAAAAATTTGGTTTTCCGGTTGTCGTCAAAGGTCTCGGCGCCAAGCTCACGCATAAAACAGAACGGGGCCTCGTCAGGCTGAATTTATCATCCGCGGAAGACGTCAAAAACGCCTGTCTCGCTATCCAGGAATCTGCCGGGGCTGATCTGGAAGGATTTTTACTGCAGCCGCAGTTACAGGGCAGGCGCGAATTTGTCGCGGGCCTTTTTCAAGATGATCAGTTCGGGCCGGTGGTGATGTTCGGCCTGGGCGGCGTTTTCACCGAAGCGCTGCAGGATGTGGTCTTCCGCGTCGCGCCTTTTGATGAACTGCAGGCGCAATCCATGCTTGAGGAAATTCTTTCGCGCAAGCTTCTGGGCGGTTTCCGCGGCGAAGCGCCCGCAAATAGGGAAGAACTGATAAAAACATTACTTGGCTTATCCAAACTGGGCGCCGAGCGCTGGGATATCAAAGAAGTCGATATCAATCCCCTGCTCGTTTCTCCCAACGGCCGCGTCACCGCCGTGGACGCGCTGGTGGTAATCGATAAGAATAACGAAACCGCCGCCAAAAACCGTTTCCGCGAAAGAACGTCGCAGGAAATAAAAGACATCAACGCCGCGCTGGATCAGGCGACGCACGCCAAAAGCATCGCCGTCATCGGCGCTATGCGCCCGCGCGCGCGCGGTTTTCGCGGCATGTTCGGCTGTATCAAAGATTTCGGCTTTCCGGGAAAACTCTACCCTATCAACCCGAACGCGCAGGAAATTGACGGCATCAAGGCCTATCCTTCGCTGGTAGCCGTGAAAAAACCTGTAGATTTAGTTGTCGTTTCCGTGCCCGCGCCTTTTGTGCCGGACGCGCTGAGAGACTGCGCCGCCTCAGGCAGCAAAAATGTCCATATTTTTTCTTCCGGTTTTAAGGAAACAGGTGAGCCGGAAGGCCTCAAGCTGCAGGCCCAAATTGAAAAAATCGCCGCGGAGGGCAAGCTAAACGTCATCGGCCCAAACTGCATGGGTCTCTACGTGCCCAAATCGCGCATTGTAACCTGGGTTGCCCCGCCCGAAAAAAGCGGCCCTGTCGCCTTTATCACGCAAAGCGGCGGTCACGCGCAGGATTTCACCAATTACGCCGGCACCCGTTTTGGCCTTTACTTTAGCAAGGTAATCAGCTACGGCAACGCGCTCACCATGGACAGCACGGATTTCCTGGAATATCTTTCCCATGATGAGGAAACAAAACTTATCGCCATGTATCTGGAGGGAGTCAAAAACGGCCGGAAGCTGCTGGAACTTATCACCAGAATCAACAGGAAAAAACCGATACTGCTGCTCAAAGCGGGGCTCACCGAATCCGGCGCGCGCGCAGTTTCTTCGCACACCGGCTCCATGGCCGGCGGCGAAAAAATATGGAACGCCGTTTTCAAACAGAGCGGCGCCGTGCGGGTGAGTTCGCTGGAAGAAATGGCGCACGTCGCGGCGGCGTTCATAAATTGCGGCAAGTCCGAAGGGCGCCGCGTAGCGGTCATCGGCACGGGCGGCGGCATTGGCGTGGCGGCGGCGGACAGCTGCGCGCAGGCGGGTCTGGATCTCGTTTCACTGCCCGAGGAAGTAACGCAGAAACTGCGCGAATACATACCACCGGCAGGCAACATGATACGCAATCCCATCGACGCGCATGTGCTCTTTACCGAACTTGACCCCCTGGGAAAAACGCTGGAAATTCTCTCACACGGTCACATAGATATGTTTGTTTTCTCTCTGCATATCGAATGGCTTTATAACTTCGATAACGGCGCGCAGATTGAAAACATCGGCAACTATATCGCTCATTCCGCCAGGAAACACGCCAGGGGGAAACCGATTGCTGTTGTCCTGCGGCATTACAATCCGCATCCCCGCTACACGAAAAAACGCGTGCTGCTGCAGAAGATTCTGTGCGACGCGGGCGTGCCCGCGTATAACGCTCTGCCGCAGGCGGTGTTTGCCCTGGCCAAGCTCGCCCAATATCACGAATTCCAGTCCCAACAGGCGCAATACCGCAAAAAACTTTGCGCGCTCAAAAAAGAACAAAACTGTTAACGGGATAATGGAAAAAAAGATAAAGCTGATTTACGCTGATGTTTTCTTGTGCGCAGCCGCCAGGTAAATGAAAAATGTCGTTCCGGAATTAGCCGTTGATTCCACAGAAATCAGTCCATTGTGATTCTTGATTATGGAGTCGCAAATGGCAAGCCCCAGACCGATGCCGCCACGGCCCTTCTTTTCCTTCGTGGTAAAATAAGGATCAAAGATGCGCGAGAGATTTTCCCGGGGAATGCCCACGCCGTTATCCCTGATGATAACGCGGATATAATCGCCCTGCCCCAGCGTTCTGATGTTTGTGCCGGTCAGAATGTTTTCCGCGATCAGCTCTACCACCCCGCCGTTGGTGACGGCCTCTCTGGCATTGATTAACATGTTCTCAATCACCTGTCTGATCTGCACGGCATCAATATCCGCGTGCCACAAGTCATCGGCAATCGCGACTCTGCATTTAGCAGACGAATCGGCGAACGCTGTTTTTACGGCTTCCTGCAACAGTGGTCTCAAATTCTCCGGTTTACGCACGGGATATCCGCCCTGTGCGAAGATAATCAGCCGGTGCGCCAGTTCTTTTGCCTGCAGTCCGGCCCGTTCCGCCACTGCCAGACCGTCTTCCACTATTTTATCCTCATCCGTGGCGGATATTTTCGCCAGAAACACGTTGCGCAAAATGGCGGTCAACAGGTTGTCAAAATCCTTGGCCACGCCGTCGGCAAACATGCCCAGCGATTCCACCTTGCTGCGGTGCAGAAGTTGCTCCTCGGCGATTTTCTGTTCGGTGATATCCTCCAGCGTTTCCACCGCGCCGAACACGTTCCCACGGGAGTCCCGCATGGCCGCCGAGGTGATGCGGAACCATTTTCCCTTCTCTCCCAAATCCGGAAAAAATTCCGTTACTTCATAGGCTTCTTCCAGCAGGTCGGACTTCGCCCACTGACCTGAATAAAAATCAGGAATTTTCTCGACTTTATTATCCAAAATCAAATCCGCCAGACAAGGACACGGCTCTTTATAAAACACCCGCCACTGCTGATTCGTGCCGACAATATCGCGCGGCCGGATGTTGCTGAGTGCCTGCAGGGCTTTGTTCCAGTAGAGCACCTTATGCTCTGTGGAAATTACAAAGGTGGGTATGGGGGAGCTGTGAATGATGTTGATAAGTTTTTGCTCATCGCGGCGCACGCGCCATATCATATATGTAAAACTCACCACCACCATCACTGACAGGACAATAATAAAAATGATGAGTAAATGGCTGCTCATAATGTGACCAACGCCGCGCTTCTTTGACCAACTTCGATAGCAAGATTGACAAAAAATTGCAAGCATGTCGTTTTTTCTTGACAGAAACCGCGCAATAAGTAATTTTATTCACACAATTACTGCTGAAATAAAGGGGAGAGACGGTTTGAACAGAAGAAA
>JBBIHZ010000041.1:0-11303 GCA_037446735.1 Deltaproteobacteria bacterium | reverse complement strand
ACCTTATCAACCCAAAATTATGGAGGTCCGTGCTTGACTTTTAATACAGTCGCTTGCGTCTTACGCCTTCAGCCCTCAGTCCCGCGGCCGCGGGATTCCGCGTTGCACGGCAACGCTCCACCTTCAGCATTCGGTCTTCAACCTAAATTAATTTGACCCTGCCGGGTTTTCGTTGTAGTTACAAAACAATCCGGAAAGTATGGGTTGTTGGTTTTCGCCGCTCGTAGTTTTTCGGGGTCAACCCCACGAAAAAGGAGACAACCCATGGATAACAATGAAGGAATCAAGATAACCGACGTCAAGGTCAATAAAGACAATCTCTATAAGGAAGAAACCTTTACCGATCTGACTTTCGCAACCATCCGCTGCCTGACGCCGGTGAAAATCGACGGCTCGGTTGATGAAGGCAGGGAGCGCATCTTCACCGGCATGACTCAGCTCATGTCGCCCAAGGGGCCGATTCCCGTGCAGTGCGTCATAGAGGATGCGAAAACTCTGGAAGAAGCGCTGGATAAACTGCCCGCGGCCATTGATAAAGCCGTTAAGGCCATGATTGAAGAAGCCAGGGAAATGCAGCGCCAGGAGGTGTCCCGCATCATCGTTCCCGGCAGAGAAGAGTAAGAGAAGCGCCCAAAATTATCCGGAAAAATAATTTATTACGCGGCTCTTAAAAATTTGTATGAGGCAGGTTATGGCAAATCAATATCATGAGCGCATGAAGGCGGTCGTGGAAAACCTGGGCACATGGTATGAGGATAAATCGCGCCTGGAAGAAGGAATGATTACTTCCAGGCTCTACCCGTACACGGCGATGTTCAGCCCGCTGCAGGTGAACAGCGTAAAAATAAAGAATCGTCTCGTCATGGGGCCGATGGGCAATATCAGCATGGCGGAAGAAACAGGACGCCCTAACACGAAGATGATCCAGTACTTTACCGAGAGAGCGAAAGGCGGTGTCGGGCTTATCACTTCCGGCCTGGTGCCGGTCAGCCACGGACTGGATCCGACGGTAACGGAGCGCAACAACCTTTCCTATTTCCCGCGCATTGACGGCGCGCGCACGCGTTTCGCCGGCTGGCGCGATATTGCCGAACGCTGCCACGGATACGGCGCAAAGTTCTTTATCCAGCTTACCCCCGGCTTGGGAAGGGTAGGTTCTCCTGAATGCCTGATAAATAAATTCAAGCTTCCCTTGTCTGCTTCATGGAATCCCAATTTTTACATACCTCAGATACCTTGCCGTCCTCTTTCCGGACGCCTGGCGCGCAAAATCATCAGGAGCGCCGGCCAGGCGGCGGCCGATGCCAAATCCATTTTGATTGACGGCGTTTATCTGCACGGGCACGAAGGATATTTGCTTGAGCAGATGACCAATCCCGCTTTCAACAGAAGGTCTTGGGGCGCCTATTCCGACTGGCAGAGATTCGGTGTGGACATGGTCAAAGAAGTACGCCGGCGCGTCGGCGCTTCGTATCCTATCATGTACCGTATCGATCTTTCGCTGGCGCTCAATGAAACGTACGGCGAAAGAATGAACAAGGTTAAATCTCTGCGCAAATTCAAAAACGAGCGCACGACGGGGCAGACGCTTGATTACATGGCTTCACTCGTCCGCGCGGGCGTGGATATGTTTGACGTTGATCTCGGCTGTTACGATAACTGGTGGCTACCTCATCCTCCGGGATTCATGCCTCCCGGCTGTTATCTGGAGATATCAAAAATCGTCAAAGATTATTTCGCGGAAAAGAAGATTCTTTCCAACGCGGGCATGGACGTGCCGGTGGTGGCGGTGGGCAAGCTTGGTTATCCCGACCTGGCCGAGCAGGCGCTGCGCGACAAGATGTGCGACATGATTATGCTGGCGCGGCCGCTTCTGGCCGACCCTCATTGGCCCAACAAAGTTTACGCGGGCAAAGTTGAAAAGATTTGCCCATGCATCGGCGATCAGGAGGGATGCATCAATGAATTTGTTGAAGGCGGGCATCCCCAGTGCACGGTGAATCCGCGCGCCGGGCACGAAGACATTTACGACGGAGGCGAGCTTTCTCCCGCCAGAAAAATAAAAAAGATTGCCGTTGTCGGCGGCGGTCCGGCCGGAGTCAGCGCCGCCATTGTTGCCGCCCAACGCGGACATAAAGTCACGCTCTTTGAAAGAAGGGAGGAAATCGGCGGCATGCTGATTCCCGGTTCGCGCCCGGCCATCAAATTCGATATTCTTAATTACCGGGCTTACCTGAAAACGATGCTTGAAGAAGCGATAAAAAATTACGGCCTGAAAGTTGAATACGGGCGCGAGGCAAATGTTGATTCGCTGCGCGCGGGCGTGTATGACGCGGTTATCTGCGCCACCGGGACGGTTCAAAAACGCCCTCCGGCCAGGGGGATAGATTCTTCCCGTGTTGTTCTGGCGGTTGACCTTCTGCGCGAACCTGCTGTCTGCGATGAAGCGCAAGACATCGTCATCGTCGGCGGAGGCTCCGTGGGCTGCGAAACGGCTTATTTCCTTGTCCATGAAAAAAAGAAAAACGTGAAAATTGTCGAAATGCTCCCGGAAATAATGAAAGGCGTGTGCACGTCGAACCGCGGCTTCCTCATCCATTATCTGGAAAAAATGGGTGTGGAAATGCTCAATTGCTCGCTACTCAAAGAGGTGGGCGATAAAGAAGTTTTGGTCGCGCAAAACGTGTCGAAAACCGTGCCTGATCCCTATGTCACCTGGACGCCGCTTTTGCCGGAAAACATCGAAAATCCCTTTGTCAAAAAGATTAAGGAAGAGATTAAAGAACGGCGATTGAAGGCGGAGCTTGTCGTTCTTTCCGCGGGCGCGCGCCCCGGCGACGAACTTTATTACCAATGCCTGTCGGCCAACGTCGCGCCGGAACTTTACAATATCGGCGATTCCTTCGCCTGCGGCAGATTGTTGGAAGCGGTGCGGGCGGCATACCAGCTGGGTACGGCGATATAATTTTTAACGGACGGCAAAAAATAAAACAGGCGTACTTGTGTTAAGGATAAGTCGTTTTTAAATGATTGATAATTTATCGGGAGAAATTTTATGAGTTCAGCCACCGTTTCCGAAAAAGACAAAAAGATGGCGCAGCGTTGTGTTGAGTGCGCCGTGTGTTCGCGCGCCCGCAAAAAACAGCGCGGTTTTGCCTACTGGTTTGTTAAAACCATCGAAGGCGGCATCTGCCCTTACTGCGCGGCCTACGAAAGAGTCTACGGCAAGAAAGCCCACGAGGCCTGATCGGGGCACGCGGTTGCCGACGCGCGCTTTTTATCTTGCTCTTGAAAATAAGAAAAATAGGGGTATATTTAACATCGTTATTTCGCGGGACGCGTCGATTTTCAAAACGCGTTGAAAGAGGGCAGGGATTTTTCACGTGCGCCCCGCCGTCCTTTATATATATTACAAAAAAGAGAGGTGAATTATGAAGAAAAAAGAATATCTTCGGCTGACCTTGATTCTGGCGATTTTCTTTTTGGCGCTCGGCGGCTGGCTTTTGCACCTGATGATTCATCCGCCTTCCAGCGATGCCGGTAATTACATTCCCGCCGTTTCCGGTTTTATCAGCGTTATTGTCATTCCGCTTTTGTTTATTTTCCGTTCCACCACGCCCGTTGCCTATCTGCTCAACGGCATGACCGTCATCATCGGCACCATTACCATGGCGCATTTTTCCATCAAGAATCCCCCGCAGGCCTGGAACCTGCAGACAATTCTCTTGGGGACGCTTTTGGCGGATATCGTTTTGCTCTGGGCGAAGTTTGCCATCGGCAAAGCCATCTTTGAAATGGAAATGGTCATCAATCATCCCGAAGCCCCGATGCGTAGCGGCAAGTTCTTCCGTTTTCCCAATATGGGATTCTGGCTGGCGCATCTCGTGGGATTAACCGGTATCTATATTGCCGGTTATTATCTTGGCGATATGCTTTTTAAATAAGGGAGGAAGCCATGAAATACATTATGCTTTTTAAACCCGGCTGGTGGATACTGCATGTCCTGGCGATCGCGCTTCTGCTTTTCTTAGGGCAGCTCTAAGTCGGCAAAAAAATAAAGGTCATCGTGAGCTCGGGCATAATGGCAACACAAAAAAGTTGTCTCTGCGAGGAACGAAGTGACGAAGCAATCTATTTATTTCTCGCGTATATGGGATCCGCAACGATCTCTAGGGATTGAGTCACCCCGCATTCGCATGGCTCGCAATGGCCAATAAATTGACAGCATTGTCATTAGCGCGTAAGCGAACGAAAATGAAATATAGAACTGAATAAAAATTATTTGTAAAGGTGAACATGATTAAGAACACGATAGAAGAATGGCACAGGATCGTTAAGGAAAGAGACGGGGCGGGTCTGGATAAAATCCTCGCGGATAATGTTGTTTTCCACTCGCCGGTGGTGCACACGCCGCAGGCGGGAAAACCCATTACCAAATTATATCTCACCGCGGCGCTGCATGTGCTCAATAACGGCACTTTCAAGTATCTGCGCGAGGTGATTTCCGGCCGGAACGCCGTTTTGGAATTTCAGACCGTGATTGACGGCATCTTCATCAACGGCGTTGATATGATCACATGGGGAGAAGACGGCAGAATCACCGATTTCAAGGTGATGATCCGCCCGCTCAAGGCCATCAACCTTGTCCATAAAATGATGGGCGAGATGCTGGAGAAAATTAAAAAGTAAATTGTTGCGATAATTGCTTTACAAAAACCACAGCGGGGCATTTTGTTTTTGTCTGTTTGGAAAATATTTATTCTTTCTTGACAGATATGTAGATGCCTCTTTATACTGATCTACGTAGTTGGTAGTTGCAGTATGATCAAGCAATTCTGTTCCATAAGTAGTTTATCATTTGCTGGCCGTTCATGGCTAAAGAGCTTTTTGAGCGCAAATTTAATGGGCAATATCTTTTCGGTTGTTTTGTCTGGCAGTAAACATCTCTTAATAATCCGTCTTTTATGTTTTAAGGATGTAACTAATGGCTAGAGCTTTCACAAAAAAAGCTTTTTTGGTGGCAAGTGTTTTTTTCGTCATTATCTGCGCTTGCGCGATCCTGGCCTATGCGGCCTATAACGCCACAAAAATTGGCGACATGGGCTTATCGTCACCGAACGGCGACCGGCATAACAGCTATTCCTGGTGCATGGGCATTCTGCATCATAGCGACGGCGACTATCTTTATGTGGGAAGTAACCGCGATATAGCCTATCTGACTATGGCGGGGTTTTTTAGCGCGCTGTATCCCACCGCGGATTTTGCGACACTTGAGGCCTATATTCAAAGCTTTTTTGGCGGCGACGTTGCCACCTATGGTAGCCCGCCGGTGGATCTAAGATCGCGCATTTTTCGCCTCAAACTGGATGGGGAAAGTCCATGGGAACTGGTTTACACGGCACCTATGGTACCGGTGCCGGGGCAACCGGGAGTTACGGTGCCACTTGAACTTGGTTATCGCGGCATGCAGGTTTTTACCGACAGCGAGGAGGAAACAGCTTTATATGTGGTAACGGATTCCGGAATAACCAGAACCTCACGCGTGCTGAAGATATCTCAGAACTCAGATCCCCATCCCCCAAATCTGCAGGATTTAGTTAAAGAAGTTTTTCGTGTTACATCAGCAACCACCAGTCTGCGCCCCATCGCCGTTCATGAAGGAAAGCTTTACATCGGGGCGAATAACGATGTCTATGAAGCCGCAAATCCTGAAGCAACAGCATCCTGGACAAGGATAGCCACGGATGCCGATTTCGGCAATGTTTACTCCAGCGGCAAAAGAGCGATGCTCTGGCAGTTCACCAGCTTTAACGGTTATCTCTACGCTGCCATGATGGAAGATGTCAATCCGGCCGGGGACCAGACAGAGGGCAACGGCGGCGCCTGGCTCTTCAAAGGGAGGTATGATGAGGATGAATCCAAATGGATATGGACGCCGATTGTTGCCGACAAAACAATATTCCCCGATGCGCCGTATCCCAAAGGAATGGGCAACCGCTTCAACAGCACATTTTGTCTTGCCTCTTTCAAAAATAATCTTTACGTGGGAACGCTTATGACCTTCCCCTCGCTCATCGCCACGGGAAACCTGGGTCTGGTATTACAAAATCGTATTCCTCCGCAAATCTATCGTTTTGACACAAACGATGTCGGCACCATGGTAATTGGCGATACGGTGGGAACAACCAAAAGCACAATCTTTAATTCACGCGCCGGGAACTACGGAGCGGGGTTCTTCACTCCGAATTTTTTCCAGCTCCTGCAAGATCCAGCGATACGAGATGCCAACTTTTCACTGAACCAGTATCTCTGGTGGATGGCCGAATATAAAGGAAAGCTCTATGCTTCAACTTTTGACCTGCGGGTTTTCCTTAAATACATGACCCGTGACAACCTTGAGGACCTCGGCATGATCGATCCGGGAGATGATACGGCCTGGTCGAGAGTGCAGTCCATGCTCGACGGGCTCAACACATTCAATGATAATCCCGCCGGTTTCGATTTATTTGTAACTTCGGATGGAAACAACTGGAGCCCTGTCACCCGGGATGGTTTTGGTGATCAGTTCAATTACGGCGGGCGGATTCTCCTGCCCACGGACGATTTGCTCTACATTGGAACAGCCAACCCCTTTTATGGCGCTCAGGTTTTCACGCTTGATGACACCGGCTCCGGCGGAGGAGGCGGCGGCGGGGAGGATGTTTTATCGCCACCGCGGCGTTTGGTTCGCCTCTGTCCGGCCAGGTCATGGTGTTGCGTGAATTCCGCGACCGCTTCCTGCTGACCAATGCCTTCGGACGCGCTTTTGTTTCCTGGTATTACGAAAACAGCCCGGCGGCAAGCAGCTGGATCGGGCAGCATCCCGCCGCGCGGCAGATGGTCCGCGTTGCCCTTTACCCGGTAATCGGTATGGCATGGGCGGCAAATCACGCTCCCTATGTGTTGCTGATTTTTGTGCTTATGGGAGCGGGCCTGCTTGTCTATCGGCGTATGCCGCTTTCGCGCGCGAAGACAAAGTAAATTAATCGCAACTTGTGCCCCTGTGTATCACAGGGGCACAGCCATCCCTGGCCTCCAAAATATTAATTGAAATAAAGATAATAGTGGGTATATTTCAGTGCCATTCCGGCCAACGAGCCGGAATCCGTATATATTAAAAAGGAGGCTTATATGAAAAAAACAAATTTGCTTTTATCGATGCTGGCGGCGTTTTTGTTTTCGGCAATATTTATAATTTCCGCGGCGGTCGCGCAGCCGGGGCAGGGCAGGCCGGGACATTATCAGCCGCCCAAGGCAAGGTTTGATGTCGACCGTTCCATGAAAGATAATCTGGCCAGGCAGGCGGGCAGAGACATTGTCATTCATCTGAATTCCGGCGCGACCATTCAGGGATACGTTAAGTTCGTGGGAGACAATCTTGTTCATCTGGAGAGACTTGGCGGAGGCAGGGATTATTACGACGCGCTGGTCAGAATCGAAGACATCACCGCCATCGAGGCCAGATTTCGGGGCGATAGGTAAAAAAATAAAAATCAGAAGGAAGAAAGTAAAATTATGAAAGATGCGTATCAACGCCTGGCGGAGTTTCTGGATACCATGCCACAGCGTTTTCCGGTCAACACGGAATCGGGGATTGAATTAAAAATACTGCAAAAGATCTTCACGCCAGAGGAGGCGGAAATGTTCATGAAGCTGCAGCCGAAGCCGGAGAGCGCGGCGGAAATTGCCGCGCGCCTCGGCGAGGATACAGCCGCTATGGAGCAAAAACTTTATGAGATGTCCAAGAAAGGGCTGATCTTCCGCATCGGGAAAGACGGCGATTACAAATACATGGCCACGGCGTTTCTGGTGGGCATCATCGAATTTCAGATGAACCGTATGACGCCGGAGCTGGCGAAAGACTGGGAAGAGTTCGAACCCGTTCTTTATCAGAATACCTGGCTTAAAGGAACCACCAGAGATCTCCGGACAGTTCCCATCGGCGAAGCCGTAGATCCGGAATCGCAGATCATGCCTTATGAAAAAATAGAGGACACAATTCGCGCCGCCAAGTACATCGCCGTGTCCGACTGTATGTGCCGCAGACTCACCGATCTTCAGAAAAAACCCTGCAGCCATCCGATGGAAGTATGCTTTCATTTCGGTGGCGGCTCGCATTACTTTGTGGAAAACGGACTCGCCCGCTACATCCAGCCGGACGAAGCCATCGCCATTTTTCAAAAAGGCAAGGAAAGCGGCCTGGTCTGCCAGGTGAGCGCATCCCAGCAGATAAACGCGATGTGCATGTGTTGCGATTGCTGCTGCGGCCCCTTGCGGGCAGTCAGGGCATGCTCCAAACCGGCCGAACTGGTCAACAGCAGCTTCTTTGCCCATGTGAGCGAGGATGACTGCACAGGATGCGAGCTTTGCGCCGAGCGCTGCCCGATGGATGCCATAACGGTGGAAAATGTCGCGCGTGTTGATCTGGATCGCTGTATCGGGTGCGGCGTCTGCGCCGTATCGTGTCCGGTGGAGGCGATAAAGGTCTGCCGCAAGTCAAAGGAAAAAGAGTTTGTTCCGGAAAAAGATATTTTCAGTTCCACCATGGCCATCTATCAGCAGCGGCGGTCTTAATTTGCGGTATGTGGCTTTGTCTGTCATTGCGCGGAGCGCTTCGCGCGACAAAGCAATCTGTATGCTAAATCGGTGAAAAAAGCGTCCGCAAAAAAAACTATGCAATTCCTTAAATTAGGTTGAAAAATCGCATAGCCCAAGATAATTGGCCAGAGAAGCTGCTCCCTGGCGCTATGATTACGGGCCAAGACATCAGCTTGCTTTTTTGACCCTAAAAAAGGATACTATAGCCTCTTCGGGAGGAAAAACGGTATGGGCGCGATTAAAGATATTATTAGTCATTTTACGCAGCTCAGCGGCGTTATAGTAAAGATTCAGGCGTCGCTCCAGGCGTGGGAAAAGGAAAACGCGGCAACAGCGTCTGAAATCGCGGACCTGAAAAAGAAGATTCACGAGCTCGAAAAAAGGTATGCCGCGTCCGGGGCAAGGCCTGCCGCCGCGCAGGAAAAATCCGCCGCGGAAAAAGCGCGCGATATTCACGAACCTGTTGAAGAAGAGATTTCCGAAACTCCGGATAAACATCCCGCCACGCGATGGCACAATATTTACAAATATTTCGAAGAGAAGTTTTCCGCCACCAAAGAAAAACCGCCGGATAAATCCATATATATTAATGAAGAACTCTTAGCGGCACAGAAAAGACGAGCCGCGGAGAAACCTCCGGATAAGGAAGTGTTCATTAACGAAGAGCTGATTGCGGCACAGAAAAAGCAAGCCGCCGCGGAAAAAGCGGCGGATAAAACCATTCTTTTTGGAGATAAGCCCTCAGCGCCTCCGGAAAAAGCCGTCACGGAAAAATTGCCGGATAAGCCAGAGATTGTGGAAAAGAAGCCGCCCGCACCCAAGGAAAAATCCGCCGCCGAGATTCTGCAGGAAAAATACGAATTTGTTAAGCAGTTCGGTATCTATAAATCCAAAGAAACAGGGTGTTATTTTTGCCCCTCCTGTTTAAAGAAAAATATCGAATCCCCATTAACGGAAAAACTGACCGGATGGCAGTGTGAATTCAAAGAATGTGGCGAATTTCATGTCAAACCGGGATACAAATCGACAACAACCAAGGAAGGCGGGCGCCGGCCTTTCCAGTGGTAAACAAGTAGAGCATGGAAGACTTAATTGCTAAAACCGCCGAACTTATCATCAAGAGCAAACACACCGTGGCGCTCACCGGCGCGGGCATGTCCACCGAATCGGGCATTCCTGATTTCCGCGGCCCCAACGGCATCTGGACAAAAAATCCCGATGCCGAAAGACAGGCCTACCAGAGCTATTTCAAATTTCAGCAAAACCCCAAGCAATACTGGATAGAGCGCATGGCGGGCTCAAGCTGGATTCATGAACTGATTAATGCCCGGCCCAACCCCGGGCATTTTGCCCTGGCCGAACTGGAGAAGATGTCTCTTTTGAAAGCGGTCATCACGCAGAATATTGATAACCTCCATCAAAAAGGAGGCAGTAAGCGGGTGCTTGATTATCACGGCAACGTTTCGCTTTTGAGATGCTTTTCCTGCGATTCGCGTTTTGATCCCGCCGAATACGAGCTTGATAAGATGCTCGCCGAAGACCGCCTGCCCCCTTACTGCAAAAGATGCAACGGCGTTTTAAAATCCGATATAGTTCATTTTCACGAGGCTATTCCCGCCGATGTTTCCACCGAAAGCCAGGCCGAAGTCGGCAAGTGCGAAGTGATGCTCATCTGTGGCACGTCAGCGGTGGTTTATCCTTTTGCTATGCTGCCGAGAATTGCCAAACAATATCCATCCAGGCAGAAAACAATCATAGTAGAAATCAACGCCGAGCCAACGCCGCTCACGCAGGAAGGAATTTCCGATTACATCATCCAGGGCAAAACCGGCACGATCCTGCCGAAGATTATGGAAGAGGTGAAGAAGAAAGCATCTTAAATAGATATCGCCTGTAACTCTTCCCACCCTTGACTGGGAGGGACTGAGGGCGTGTAAATACTTTGCGTGTGTCATTGCGAGGCGGCATGAGCCGCCGCGGCAATCTGGTCTTTTAGAACTCTTCCCGCCCTTGACGGCTATAGTGCCCTTTAGGGTAGAGGGTAGAGGGATTGAGGGAGGGTGAATACTTTTTGCGAGGATACTTGAAAAATGAAGGTGAAATCAATTGATCATATCAGCTACGCGGTAACCGATATCGATAAAACAGTCGAGACTTGGTCGCGTCTTTATGGCCTTGGCCCCTGGAAGTACCAGGAAAACGGCGGCACGGATGTAAAAGGACGCCCCTGGAAAATCCGCATGGCCTTTGCGTATGTGGGGCCGATGGAAGTCGAGCTTGTGCAGTGTGTCGAGGGAAGAATTTTCCAATCCAAATTTTTGGATAAATGGGGAGAAGGCGTTCATCACATCGGATTTTTTGTTGACGATGTAGATGCGGAAGTAGCCAAGCTGACAAAAGACGGCGCAAAGCTTCTGATTAACGACCCGGGCAAATTCGCCTACCTCGACGCCGGAGGGCCCGGTGGCGCCATTTTTGAGCTGATGCAGAAGAGATAAGTATAGCTCTATTATCGGCGGCTTATCACCGCAGCGCAGCTAAAGCTTTGTAAAATTTACCTTGCTAAATATATAAAAACTTATATAATTGATGGGCGGCCATGAAGGCATTGAAATTCGTTGGTTCGAGCTTGGATGATTTGCGTAGGTTTCCGGAAGAAGCACGCC
>JBBIHZ010000040.1:9833-11329 GCA_037446735.1 Deltaproteobacteria bacterium | reverse complement strand
CATTTTTTCCCGCCAGGCCTCTCGCTTGCCGCAAATTAATTATTGTTTTGCGGCACTTGCGGCGCCGGCGCGTCATCCGGAATTGCAATGCCTTCCGCCCGCGCCTGTTCTTCTCTGATAATCACGACAGTGCCCGCGATTTTATCATGCCAGCCCTGTTTGCGCTTGTCAAAAGCCACCCAGATGAAACCAAGGTTCAGAACAATGCTGGAGATGAAATAGCCCACCGCGCGCAAAAAAGCGACGCCGAAGGTCAGCGGCTTGCCGTCTTCGCCGACTACCTGCAGGCCTAAAATCATTTTGCCGGGCGTGCGGCCGGTCGTCCCGTGAAAATAGGTAAAATAGCCGATGGTTAAAGCCAGCAGAAAAACCCAGATAAAAATCATAGCCGAGGAAATTTTGGTGGGATCCGTCAAATCGGCAAGCCACTGACTTTCTTCCGCGCTGGCCACGCCGAGAAAATAGCCGATAATCGCGATCATGAACAAAACAAAGAAAACAAGGCAGATGATGGTATTGTCGATAAGGTAGGCGACAAGACGCCGCCAGAAACCGGCAAATTTATAAACGGACATGATTTTTTACCTCCTTATGATTTATGGCTGAAGACGCCTTTTTCGTACTGAATTATGGAAATAATCGCCGCGGCCGCCGTTTCGACCTTTAAAATATGCTGGCCGAGGCTGACAGACAGAAAACCGGCGTCTAGCGCCCGCGCGATCTCTTCCTCGGCAAAGCCGCCCTCGGGCCCCACAATAATAAAATAATTTTTGCAGCCGTCAAGGCTTTTGTCCGTGAGTGCGTCTTTAATGGTTATTTTTTCTTCCTCTTCCCAGAAAATCATTCTGGCGCAGCTTACGGCGGCGCTTTTGATCATGGCGTCGAATTTTTTGAAATTCTCCACTTTGGTGACGCCCGCCGCGCGGGTAGCGCGCGATGCCTCGAGGGCGATTTTCTGCCAGCGCTTTACTTTTTGCGCCGCTTTGTCGGCGGTAATGCGGCTAACGGATCTGGCCGCGGCAAAAGGAATTATTAAATCCACCCCCAGCTCCGCCGCGCTTTTGACGATTAAATCCATTTTAGCGGCTTTGGGCAGCGCCTGCGCCAGCGTAATGCTGATTTCCTTTTCGGCGCGATGGATTTTTTCTTCCGTGGCTACCGCGACGCCCGCGGCGGTGAAGTTTTGAATCACCGCCGTGAATTCATGGCCCGCGCTGTCAAAAACAGTTATTTTGTCGCCCGGCTTCAGGCGCAAGACATTTTTCAGGTATTTCAGATTATCTTCCGGCAGAACCAGCGTCTTTTTATCCTGCAATGTTTGCGTGCTGTATATCCGGGGAATCGTCAAAATATTTTCCTCGACAGTTAATGCATGGCAAGAAAGCAATCGCTATTTACACTTTTGTCATTCCGGGCAAGCGTAGCGCGACCCGGAATCCAGAATATTACATTTATTTTCTCTCAACATGAAAATGTCGCCTGGATTACCGCCTGCG